>CAYXFI010000008.1:0-14262 GCA_964464205.1 uncultured Cytophagia bacterium | reverse complement strand
TCTCAACCGGCCACGGCGGATCCGGTTCTCTCGGCCCAGATCTGCACGAGGTGCACGATTACCTCGGCGGCTTTCCTCATGTCTTCCACGCAGATCCATTCCCGCTTGGAGTGGAAGTTGTGACCGCCGGTGAACAGATTGGGGGTGAGCAGGCCCTGGTAGCAAAGTCGTGCTCCGTCGGTGCCCCCGCGGATGCTGGCCAGCTTGGGCTCCAACCCCGTACGGCGTACGGCCTCCAGAGCGTACTCGACGACCTTAGGGTCCTCATCCAGCTTGTACTTCATGTTCCGGTAAGATTCTCGCACCTGAAATTCAACTCGCGCATCGGGCACACGACGCACCACCCGCATCGCTAGGCGCTCCAGGAGGTGCTCCTTCTCTTTCAGGCCTTCCACGGTGAAATCTCGGATCAAGAATTTCACCTCCGCGAGCTCCACTCCCCCGCTGATGGCATGGGGATGCACGTACCCCTCGCGTCCTTCAGTTGTTTCCGGAGAGAGGCCGTCTTTCGGGAGTTTGTCGATGAAACGCGCGGCCAACTTGATTGCGTTCACCAGTTTCCCTTTGGCGTAGCCGGGATGGACGTTGATTCCGTGGAAGCGGAAGGTCATGCTGTCGGCGCAGAAGGTCTCGTTCTCGACCTCTCCGGCCGGACCTCCGTCCACCGTGTACGCGTAGTCGGCACCGAACCTCTCGACGTCGAAGTAGTCCGTCCCACGCCCCACTTCCTCGTCGGGAGTGAAGGCCAGCCGGAGTGTCCCGTGCTTCACTTCCGGGTGCTCCAGCAGGTACTCCACCGCTGCCACGATCTCCGCGATCCCAGCTTTGTCGTCGGCACCCAGCAGGGTGGTGCCATCGGAAGTAATGATGTCATGCCCAAGGCAACGACTCAAATCCGGATCGGTGTCAGGGCTGATCCTCACGGACGGATCGCCCGGCAGCACCAGCTCCCCGCCCCCGTAGTTGCGGTGAACTACCGGCTTCACTCCCGCTCCGCTCACCTCCGGGGATGTGTCCACGTGGGCGATTAGCCCGATGACCGGGACCTCCCCGCCCAGATTCCCCGGGAGAGTTGCGGTGAGATAGAAGTGGGAATCCAACTCAACGTCCTTCAGCCCCAGAGCCTGCAATTCCTTCGACAGCTCTTGCAGAAACACTCGCTGTCCAGGGGTGCTCGGGTATTCGTCCACGCCCTCCTTGGACTGGGTATCGAACTGCACGTAGCGCAAGAAGCGCTCCACCACCCGCTCAGCTGGGATATTCATGTTCGCCTCCGGTCTGATTCCGCCACACCCATCGGTACAACGCCCGACGGTGCAAATTAAGCCAATTCCGAACACCGGTGCAAGTCGGAGTCGCGGAACGAAAGCCGCACCGGAGCGCGACGGACCACAGGGGAGCAGCGAACGAAGAGATTTGCGCGGCAAGGACGGTTCCGGCATGGTTGGAGGGTCGATCGTGTGCGACAGAAAGCCGGAGTTTCTAACCCCGAAGAGGAGTCCGAACAACATTCCACACTTTCGCCTACCCGTCGCGCCTTGACCTGGCGAGAACGGATACAGATCGAGGTCGTAGTGCAGCCGCCATGCCTTCTGCTTCGACCCGCACGCGCCCGTCCTTTGCCTAACTGCGGCTCATCCTCCTACCTCACACCTCCTCCGCTTCCGGGCAACTGAGGATTGACCGAAGACGCACCGTATCCGGCGGACTTTGACCGATTGAGCACAAGAGCGCGGTCCAATGAGCCGCCGCGGCGTTCCGGCGCCGATCTCCACGCGTTCGAAAAAGCAACCGGTGCGGGGACAGATTTTCCTTGCTTGACTGTCAGTGTTGGCCTAATTTTCGCGCGAACCCGTTGCGAGAGGAGGGGCCAATGCTTTCCTTCAACCAGCGTCTCCGGCAGGTCTGCGAGACCCGCGATTCCCTGCTGTGTGTGGGGCTGGATCCGGATCCGGAGAAATTGCCCCCGCACCTCAACGAAGAAGTGATGGATTTCAATCGGGCGATTGTCGAGGCCACGGCTCCCTACGTCGCCGCCTTCAAACTCAACGCCGCGTTCTACGAGGCCCTCGGGATGCAGGGCTGGCTCGCGCTGCGTAACACGCTGGACATCATTCCGGACGGAATTCTCAAGATCTACGACGCGAAACGAGGGGACATCGGAAACTCCGCGCGGTTCTACGCGGTCGGCGCCTTCAGTAGCCTCGACGTAGATGCCGTGACTGTGAACGCCTACATGGGCTACGACGGAGTCGCCCCGTTCCTGGAGAGACCGGACCGGGGCGCTTTCGTGCTCTGTCTCACCAGCAACCCGGGAGCAATGGACTTCCAGTACACCGTGTCCGAGGGACGCCCCCTGTACGAGCACGTGGCCCTCGCCGTCCGCAGTTGGAACGACAATGACAACTGCGGTCTGGTCGTGGGCGCGACACGCCCGGAACCCCTCAGGCAACTCCGGTCACTGGTGCCCGATCTACCGTTTCTGGTGCCCGGGATCGGAGCCCAGGGAGGAGATCTTGAAGCCGCCGTGTCGGCTGCAATCATGGAAGACGGCTTCGGGGCACTGTTCAACGTAGGCCGATCGATCCTCTACGCGTCCTCGGGGCGCGATTTCGCCGAGGCCGCCGCGCGCGCCACGAAGAGGATCCGCGACTAAATCAACCGTATCCGGAGGAAGTGAGCTTGGACAGAGAAAAGGCGCTGCGGATCTTCCACGAAACGGGAGCTCTTCTGGAGGGCCATTTCCTACTCACCTCGGGCTTGCACAGCCCGCAATACTTCCAGTGCGCGCTGGTGCTCCAGTACCCGAAGTACGCCGAGTTGTTCGCGGGCGAGATTGTGCGTCAGTTCGCAGGCCAGGAAATCAACACCGTGATCGCGCCCGCTATCGGTGGTATCGTCGTCTCTCAGGAGGTCGGCCGCCAACTGGGGGTTCGCGCCATCTGGGCCGAGCGGGAATCGGACTCGATGACCCTCCGGCGCGGTTTCCGTATCGAGCCCGGGGAAAGGGTCTTGGTGGTGGAAGATGTGGTGACGACGGGCGGTTCGGTCCGCGAGGTGATTCAGTTGGTACGGGAAAGCGGCGGTTTCGTGGTGGGTGTGGGAGCCATCGTAGACCGCAGCGCTGGGAAAGTCCGCTTCGACGTGCCCTTCGCAGCCGCCTTCTCAATGGACGTGATCACGTACCAACCCGAAGACTGCCCTCTGTGCCAGCAGGGGGTACCCCTTGTGAAGCCCGGCAGTAGGAAGATCATCCAATAGCCCCGGGGCGCGAGCATCAGCCGGGTAGACACAATCCCACCCGATTCGGTTCGGTGCGCTGCGGTCTGCACCCAGGCCGCTGATCTCCGGGAAGCTTGGCCCAAAGCCCCGCTTCCCGCGACGGGCTCCGCCGTCCCCAGCAACACAGCGCGCCTCTCCCGTGAAAAGGCCATCGCCCAAGGGCGCCAGCTCGTCGTGCGCTGGACTGCCCCCCGTTTCCCTGCCCACCTCCGGCAGCGAAAGACCTGAGTCCCTTCGACTCTCACGCAACCGGCAGTTGGCTGCTCATCCAAGCGTCGTCCGACGCCCCACTGCATCCGCAAGATCCAAAGGAACGAGAAAATGTGGCACATCATTGTGAATCCAGCAAACGCGAATGGTGACACCGGCAAACGGTAGCCTCAAACGGCTTCGCTTCTCGCGAACGTCCTCCCAAGAACACCGAGCCTTCTTCACAAAGAGCTCTGGACACGCGCAAGTTCTGGCTCAGCAGGCGGTGGAAGACGGGGCCGGGTCATCATCGTGCACGGCGGGGACGGGGCGTTGAACGAAGTGGTGAACGGCCATCTCCGTCACCCGGCTCACGACAGGACGAAGCTGGCCCTGCTACCCCACGGCACGGGCTCGGACGTCGCCAGAACCTTTGGAATCCCTGGGAGCCAGCCCGTGCAGCAGCCCTGCTCGCGGAAGCTTCCGAACGGCCGGTAGACGTGGGATTCGCCCGACTCACCGACCCGAGTGGCCAACCGACCGAACGACAGTTTCCGAAGATCGCCGACATCGGCTTCGGCGGGGAACCGGTCCAGTACGTGAACAGTCACTCCAAACGGCTGGGTGGCCAATTGAGCTTTTTACTCGGCCTGCTCGTCGTACTCATCAGCTACCAGAATAAAAGCGTCTCTCTTCGGCTCGAGCCGAACCAGAGGTACAAAGGGCAAGTTAGCTCAATCATCGTGGCCAACGGTCAGTACTTCGGTGGAGGCATGTAGGCAGCGCCCAAGGCCCAACCGGACGACGGCCTGTTCGACATCGTGATCGTGGGGGACGTGAACCGTCGGGAGGTAGTCAGTAATCTGAGTCGACTGTACCGCGGCACCCTCGAAAAGCATCGGAAAGTCCAGACCTACCGCACGACTGAACTCCGGGTAGTTTCCCCGGAAAGGACATTCATCGAGATGGACGGCGAACTTGCGGGTCTGCCGCCCGCCGAGTTCGAAATTCACCCCCAGAAAGTTCGGTTCTTGTGCCCGTAAGGGTCAGGAAAGGCGTTCCCACAAAAACTGGCCACATAGAGGGTGCGGTGCGGGCGAAGTGGGACTTGACCGCTCTCTCTGAGGTTGCCCCTGCAGAATCCGCGGAACTTCCTGAAGCCCCGCGCATTTTTGAACAGTAGGAAACAATTTTCCAGAAACCCCTTGCTTTTTTTCCACAAGATGGCTACACTCAAGCCCGTGAAGGAACCACGTCCTGGGGAAGCAGAGAGGAATCAACCGTGAGGGAGGTGTAAGCGATGCGCGTACTGAGCTTTTTGCTGGTGCTGTTTCTCGCGGTGGCCCTGGTGGCCGCCTGTGCGAAGAAACAGGAAGAGACAGCCAAACCTGAAGAGGCCGCACCGACTACCGAACAGGTAGCTCAGCTCAACAAGTGTGCGGTCTGCGGGATGGAAATCCCGGCCGAAGCGGACACAATCACCGTAGAGTACCAGGGCAAAGTGTACCACTTCTGCAGCGCGGAGGACAAAGCGAAATTTCTGGCCAATCCCGAACAGTACGTGAAACAGGACACGACGAAAGCGGAAACGCAGATGTGACGCAGTGCCTCTTTCGTCGGGGCTCCGGAGGGAGAAGCCCGTCCTCAGGGAAAGAGGACGGGCTTTAGCATTTTCTTCAGCATCTCCCGCGCCCGGAAGATGCGGGCCTTCACCGTCCCCAGCGGTATCCCGAGGATCTGGGCGATTTCCTCGTACGACCTCTCCTCTTGATGCCGGAGGATGATCACGGTGCGGTAGTGCTCCGGCAGTTTCTGGATGGCTTCCTGCACAAGTCGGTGGCGTTCCCGGCGCAGCACAGCACCCTCCGGGGAAAGCCCCCGATCCGGGAATTCCCGCTTGATCTCCCCCTCCTTGGCATCGATCGGCTTGTCCAACGACAGGGTGGGCAGTTTCTTCTTGCGGAAATGATCGATACAGTGATTGATGGCGATCTTGTAGAGCCAAGTCGAGAAAGCGTACTCCTCGCTGAACGAAGGCAGGGCGTTGAATGCCTTGATGAAGGTCTCCTGAACGATGTCCTCAGCTTCTTGCGGGTTCTTCACCATTCGCAGCACAAGGTTGTAGAGGCCGGGACGGTACCGGCGGACAATCCACTCGAACGCCTGGGAATCGCCCGCCAGAGCCCTTCGAATGATCGCTCTTTCCCTATCTTTCGCCTCTGACTCCACTCGTCCGACACCCGTTCCCGTCGCCCGGACACCATGTCAGCAAAACCACGCGCACAAGGTACTCCACAGAAGGCAAACAAGCAAGTGAGCAGCTCCCGACCCTCCCACTGGCTCATCCCGCGCCTTGCCTGCTACCAGACCCAGCCAGCCGCCGCGGGACGGATTTCATCGCCACGGCCGAGGCCCACGACGCGCGAACTCCGCACGACCCGAAAATGACCCCTCGGCATCGGGAGTCATCTCTTACCCTCCAGAATCCGGTTCCCTATCGAATGCTCGATCGACCGAACGGATCTCACCCCGCTGACCCCCGGGTGCGCCGCAACAGACGCTGCAGGACGCCGGCGACGCCGTATTTGAGGATCACGTACAGCGCGCGGAGTCCGTCGGTCCAACGCACTTTTTTGCCCTCCTCGTACCGCCGCCCCCAGTAGGAGATCCCCACTTCGTAGATTCGGCAGCCCAGTCGGGCTACCTTCGCTGTCACCTCAGGTTCGAACCCGAACCGGTTCTCCCGCAAATCGAGTTGCCGGAGCACCTCCGTCCGAAAGACTTTGAACCCCGTCTCCATGTCGGTGAGATTGAGATTCGTGAAGGCGTTGGAGAGGAGGGTCACGAGCTTGTTCCCCAGGTAGTGCCAGAAGTAGAGCACCCGATGGGGATCGTGCCCCACGAATCGGGATCCGTAGACAACGTCCGCCTTGCCCTGCAGGATGGGCTCCAAAAGTTTCGGATAGTCCCGGGGATTATACTCGAGGTCGGCATCCTGGATGATGACGATCTCACCCTTTGCCTCGGACAGGGCCGTGCGGATCGCCGCGCCCTTACCGCGATTCCGATCGTGCCGCAGTGCTCGCAGGCGGGGGTCGGCAACCGTCTTGATCTTCTGCCACGTGTCGTCGGTGGACCCATCGTCCACCACGACCACTTCGAGGCGATTCCGGCCGATGGGGGCTGTGAGGACGGCCTCCAGAACGGCCACGATGGTGTCGGCTTCGTTGTACGCGGGGACGACCACCGAGATCAGTGTGGGCTCACTGATCGGCTGACCCTCCGCGTCGCGCAGACTGCTGGAAGATCCTCCGGCCATGGCCGTAGCCCTACAGGAGGTCCACATGCTTGACGGAGATCCGGCCGTCTCGGGCGAGCGACAGGATCGCCACCGTCGCACCCCTCGCGCCCGCTTTGGCGGAGCCAGGGTTCACGTAGAGGCACCCGTTTTCGGTGAAAACCCGGGGACGATGTGTGTGGCCGTACACAACCACGTCGAGTCGCTCGTGCGCCAAACCCCGGATTTCCAATTCGTCCTCCAACTCGTCCAGATCGTGAATCAGGCCCAGCTTCTTCCCCCGCCACTCAATCAGCCGGAACACGGGCAGCGCGCTCAGGAGCAGCGAGCGGTCCATGTTGCCACGCACGGCCTGCACCGGAGCGATCGCCTCGAGATCCGAAAGGACCTCCGCGGCGTCCACATCGCCCGCGTGGAGGATCAGTTCGACCCCGAGCAGTGCCTCGAAGACTGCTGGGTGCAAGCTTCCGTGCGTATCCGACACCAGGCCCAGCTTGGGACACTGGCCGCTCACCAAAGCACCCCCACCATCAGGTACAGAACCAGGCTTGCTCCAGCGGCCACCAGGGCGTAGGGCAGCTGTGTTCGAACGTGATCGATGTGGTCGCAGGCGGATGCCATCGACGCGATGATGGTTGTATCGGAGATGGGCGAGCAGTGATCACCGAATACCCCGCCGCCGAGCACCGCGGCCACCGTGGGCGCTAGCGGGACCTGCAGCAGATTCGCCATCGGTACGGCAATCGGCATCATGATCGCGAAGGTACCCCAGCTGGTGCCCGTGGCGAAAGCGATGAACGCGCTCACAGCAAACACCACGGCTGGAACCACGCGCGGGTGGAGCCACCGCTCGGCCACGTGGGCCACGTAAACGCCAGTCCCCAACTCCCTGCACGTCGCGCCAATCGCGAATGCGAACACCATCAGCGCCGCCAAGGGCATCAACCCACCTGCCCCCTTCATGAACTGGTCGCTCAGTTCGCGGAGGGTCATGATGCCCTGGAGGCGGTACATCGCCCCGCCCACAAGAATGCTGGAGATGACCGCCCACAGCACCGCCGTGGAACCCGAGCCCTGCATCAGATTCCCGTGCCCGGTGATCAGAAGCCCGAGAGGCATCACCGCCACCAGCACGAGCACCGGCACGATCATGTTCCGTGCACGAGGTTTCACGCCCGGCTTGGTGTCCACCATCAGAACGTCGGTCGAAATCAGCGGCTCTGAGCCGTCCCAGAGAAGCTTGCCCTCCTCCCGCACTCGACGTTCCGCCGCGCGCATCGGACCGAAATCCCGTTCGGTCAGCACGAACACGAGTACGAGGGCGATGGCGATGATGGCGTAGAAATTGAAGGGCATGGAACGCAGCAGTACTTCCACGGGAGATGCCACGTTCTGCTCCGTCAAAAGGCCAATCACGAAAGCGCCCCACGCGTTGAGCGGAATCAGAATGCACTTGGGCGCTGAGGTCGAGTCGCAGATGTAGGCCAGCTTCTCGCGCGACACTTTCAGCTTGTCGAACAGCGGTCGGGAGACGGCACCGGCGATCAGCACGCAGATGCTCGACTCGACGAAGATGACCATCCCGATGAACCAGGCCAGGAGTCCGGCCTGCTTGCGGTTTCGCACCCAACCCCTCCCGACCATCCGTTCCACGAAGCCCTGCATGCCCCCGGTGTACTGCGTGTACACGATCAGCACGCCCATCAGCGTGCTGAAGAGCACCACCTTCGTGTTCGAGGGATCTTCAAAAACACGCACGACGGCTTCAATGGCCTGGGCGAATCCCGCTACGGGGTTGAATCCGGAAAGAATCGTCCAGCCCAGCCAGATGCCCACGAAAAGTGAGATGTAGACCTGACGAGTCCAGATCGCCAGGACGATTGCCACAAGTGGCGGAACAATCGATAGCCAGCCGACCGTCTCCACCTGCGTCCCTTCAACTTTCCTCGACGTCAGTCCGCGAACTCGCTGCCCCGGCCCAGCCGCGAAAGGAGATAAGGTTCCGAAACAGAGGCCGGAGATGTCCAAGAGCCTTCCGAGAGTAAACCAACTCATCAGTGCGCCGCGAAAGCCGGCCCTCACGCGGCCGAAATGCGAACAAACGGGGGACGAGATTCCGCTTTGCTACCCTCCTCTCCGGCGTGTATCCGAGGCCTTGTAGGCAGAACCCATCAGACCGCTCAAGGTCGACGCCATCCGACCCCCTGGAGTGCCGCAACCCCTGTCCCGGCTCTCCGGAGCAGGCTTCCAGCGCGGAAGCTCGGGCTCACCGCGGCTTTTCCTCGGAGGCCTCGAGCGCCCTGCGGATCCCCAACCTCTCGCGCAATCGGTTCAGCTTTTCCACTTCCTCGCGGCTCAGCAGCCGTTCGCCGCCGAGCAGTCGGGCGATGAAGCTGATCTGCGCGAAATGTTCCAACCGTTCCAATTTCCAGAACGTGTCGAGGAGGGAATGCCCTACGGTAACGACTCCGTGATTGGCGAGCAAGAAGGCGTCCGCACTGCGGATGTGCTTTCCCATCGACCGCGGCAGTTCCTCCGTGCTCGGCGTCCCGTACTCGACGACGGGTACCGGACCCAGCGTGAGCACCACCTCCGCCAGCACGTTCTTGTCCAGCGGAATCCCGGCCACCGCAAAGGCCGTGCTGTACAGGGGATGGGCGTGGACCACAGCCCGCACGTCCGGGCGCTCGCGGTAAATGTACAGGTGCATCGGCAGCTCTGAGGAGGGTTTCTGGCCCTCCACCAGGGGCTTGCCGTCGAGATCCACCGGTACCAAATCCTCCGGACTGATGAATCCCTTGCTCACCCCGGTGGGGGTGATCAGAATTCGGTCGTCGCCGAGTCGGACGCTCACGTTCCCGTCGTTCGCGGCCACAAAGCCCTTCTGATAGATCTTCGTACAAACGTCGACGATCTCTTTCCTTACGCGGAGTTCCTCTGCGAAACGCACCCGATTCCTCCTGCTTGCCGAACCGTACTTGTGCAACAAACGCCGGCTCACCTCTGAGGGGAACCGGCGCCGAGAGATCCTTCACTTTCTGCCTGCGATTCCGCAGGCGACCTCACTTCAGGACATCCGCCCCCACGTAGTCCCGCAGCACCTCCGGCACCACCACCGAACCCTCGTCCGTCTGGTAGTTCTCAAGAATCGCGATCACAGTGCGCGGCAGAGCGAGCCCGGAGCCGTTCAACGTGTGGACGTACTGCGCCTTCCCGCCCTCCTTCGGACGGTACCGGATGTTGGCCCGCCGCGCCTGGAAGTCCTCGAAATTACTGCAGCTTGAGACTTCCAGGTACTTCTTCACCCCCGGCGCCCAGACCTCGATGTCGTAGCACATCGCAGCGGCGAAGCTTAGCTCCCCAGTGCACAGCTTGACCACCCGGTATGGGAGCTTGAGAAGCTGGAGCACCTCCTCCGCATCCCGTACCAGCGACTCCAGCTCGTCGTACGAGGTCGACGGTTCGACGAATTTCACCAGCTCCACCTTGTCGAACTGGTGAATCCGCACCAGTCCCCGCGTTTCGCGGCCGTAGCTCCCCGCTTCTCGGCGGAAACAAGGCGTGTAGGCCACGTACTTGATGGGAAGATCTTCGCCACTGAGGATCTCATCTTTGTGCAGATTGGTGACTGGCACCTCTGCCGTCGGGATGAGGAATAGGTCGTCCTGCTCCACCAGGTACATGTCCTCTTCGAGCTTCGGGAGCTGGCCGGTGCCGAACATCGTCTCGCGACGCACGAGGGCCGGGGGCCATACCTCCGTGTAGCCGTGCTTCTGCACGTGCAGATCGATCATGAAATTGATCAGCGCACGTTCGAGGCGCGCACCCATCCCCCGAAAACTCACGAAGAAGGAACCGCTGATCTTGGAGCCCCTCGCGAAATCAACGAGACCAAGCTTCTCGGCGAGTTCCCAATGCGGCTTCGGCTCGAAATCCATCTCCGGGATCTCGCCCCAGCGTCGCACCTCTACGTTGTCAGACTCGTCCACACCCTCTGGCACCGAGGGGTGGGGGATATTCGGGATCCAAATCAAGATCTCCTGAATCTGCTTCTCCACCTCCTGCAGGCGAGCATCGAGCGACTTGATGCGCTCGCCGACCTGCCGCATCCGCTGGATGTCGTCTTCGGCATTTTCGCCCGCTTTCTTCTTGCGGGCGATCTCCTGCGACACGACGTTCCGTTCGTGCTTCAATTGCTCGGATTCCGTGAGCAGGCTCCGTCGTTCGGCATCGAGCTCCAACAGCCGATCCACATCCGCCTTTTCACGCTTGCTCTCAATCGCTTTCCGTACCAGGTCCGGATTCTCCCGGATGAATCGCAGGTCGAGCATGTCACCTACCCTTTCCCGCCAGTACGACGTAGATTGTGGTCAGCAGAATCTTGAAATCCATTCGCAGCGACATGTTTTCGATGTAGAACAAATCGTACTCGAGTTTCCTCTTGACATCTTCGATCGAAGTATCGTATCGACCTTTGACCTGGGCCCAGCCCGTGATGCCCGGCTTCACCCGCAGCCTCCGGCTGTACAGCGGAATCTGGTGTTTCAGCCTCCGCACGAAGTAGGGCCGTTCGGGACGAGGCCCCACCAAGCTCATGTCGCCCGCCAGGACGTTGATGAGCTGAGGGAACTCGTCGATGCGCAGCTTCCGCAACACTCTGCCGACCCGCGTGATTCGCGGGTCATCTTCTTCGGCCCACTTTGGGCCGGTCATCTTCTCCGCGCCCTGAACCATCGAACGGAACTTGTAAATGGTGAAGATCTTCCCGTCCTTGCCCACCCGCTTTTGCTTGAAAAGCACCGGCCCCGGGGAGTCGAGTTTGATCGCCAGCGCCACCAGGATCCAGAGGGGGAGGCCGCCGATGAGCAGCACAGCCGACACCACGATGTCCAGCAGCCGCTTGATCCGCTCTTCCCACGGCGGCATCAGGTGCGGCATCACCTCGACCAGGGGCACACCGTAAAGCTGGTGGGTGCGTGCCTGGCCGATCACGATGTCGTACAGATCGGGCTGGATCTTCACGCCGACGGGCAATCCATCGCACTGGTCGAGCACGTCGACGAGCTGCTTCCGCTCATCCCCCTCCAGTGCGACCACAATCTCCTCAACCTGGTGCTGCCGCACGATCCGGGGCAGCCGTCGCAGGTTGCCCAGCACAGGCAGTCCCTGGAGTTCCCGCCGAGCCCGCCTCTCCAGAGCCGTTTGGACGAAGCCAATCACGTTGTAGCCCAGCGCCGGGTACTGTCGTAGCTTCTCAGCGAGATCCTTCGCTTTTTCGTTGACACCCACGATCACCGTGCGCCGGAGGCCGATGCCCGCTTCCAAGAGCTTGCGCTGCACGGTGCGCAGGGCCATCCGACCGCCGCCCACGAACAGGATCATCAGCGCCCAGTAACTGACGATCATCACCCGGCTGAGGGAGATGGGCCTCTCGAGATCGCTCTCCACGTCCAGGGTCGCCAGAAAGATGATCGCCACGCCGATGGAGATGGCTTTGAACAGTGCGACGAACTCGTCCAGGCGGCTCTGTGCGTGCCACGTGCGGTAGAGGCCAAAGAACAGGAACACCAGAACCCAGTAAGCCCAGACCACGCTGGAAACGGTGAGCCGATGCGTAAAGCTGAACCCGGCGAAGAAGCCCATTTCCTGGCGCAACGCCGCCCACGCGAAGAACGCGGCGTGGATGGCGAGGAGGTCGACCAGCAACGTCAGGATTCTCTGCAGCCATCGAGGCATTCCGCTAGCCTCAAGTGCTGGACCGCGCGGCTTCCCCGGATGAGACAGCCGGCTTCTTTCTGTAGAAAAGCCCGACCACCGCACCCGTGGCCCACGCCAAGTGCATGGTCAGGAACGCCAGCGGAAGAGCCGGGAAGTACTTCCACCCATGTTTGCGTGCGAGATCCGCCGATGCAAGGAGATTCGCCACCCCGTAGGCACCCAGCAGAACCCACAAGGCGGGCACGACCTGCCCCCTCACGAGACTTGCGACAACGAGTGCGACCCCCGTGAGCAAGAGCAGCGGCGGAACCACGTGCAGCAATTTCAAAGCATCAGGATGCTTACGAACTACGTTGATCCGCTGGACCCCGTACCAGAAGAACTGCTTGGCCAGTCGAGGTAGTGTCTTCCGCGGATAGTAGTATGAGACGATATCCGGCGAGTAGAAAATTCGGTACCCAGCTTTCCGGATGCGCCAGTTGAACTCGGCATCCTCGGATATCGGGAGCGTCTCATCAAAGTAGCCCACTTTGTCAAAGAGCCAGCGACGGTAGGCCGCGTACACAACGGTGTCCACGAACCGCGGTCGCTTCAGATACCGGTACGGTGCACTCGCGATGCCGAAGGGCGATCCCATGGCAAGGCCGATGACTCGCTGCAAATAGGTGTCACCGATATTGATCTGTGTCCCGCCAACTACCGGCACGTTCTTCTCGTTGAGGTACTGAACGTTCTTCCGAATAAAGTCGGGGCGAACGGTCGTGTGCGAGCCGAGGATGATCACAACGTCGCTCTGCGAATTGCGGATCCCTACGTTGATGTTGGTCGGGGTCAGCCGCGCAGGATTGTCGAACAGACGGATGTTGGGATGCCGCTTCGCGTACTCAGCCACGATCTCGGCACTCCCATCGGTGGACATCCCGTTCACGACAATGATTTCGAGAAGATCCTGCGGGTAGTCCTGTGCGAGCAAAGAGTCCAGGCACCGCCCGATGCTCTCGCGCTCGTTGAACATCGGAATCACGACCGCGACCTTCTCGCGATGAGGCGATTCCTCCCCGCTCTGCTCCTTTCCACCGAAGTCGTACGAACGCAAAGTCATTGTCCCGTGATCCCTCAGCCTCGCTTCGCTTTTCTGTCGAAGAACTCGCGAATCTTCTCTGCCACGTACTCGATCTGCCCGTCGGTCAACTCCGGGTACATTGGCAGAGAGAGCATTCGCTCCGCCAACAATTCTGTGTTGGGGAAATCTCCCCTCCTGTAGCCAAGGTCACGGTAGGCATCCAGTAGGTGTACCGGGATGGGGTAGTGAATACCGGTCTGAACCCCAGCCTCCTGCAGGTGCGCTCGGAGTTCCGCGCGGTACTCCGTCTCCACAATGAAAAGATGGTAAATATGCGTGGAGAAATCGGCGACCTTCTGGAACCTCAGGTCCCCAACACCCTCCAGAAGCGAGCGGTACTTCTCTGCGTGCTGCGCTCGTAGTTTGTTCCACTCGTCTAGATGCTTCAGCTTGACATTGAGCACCGCGGCCTGGAGGGTGTCCAGCCGAGCGTTCATCCCCTTGACCACATGCTCGTACTTCACGCGCTGACCGTAGTTGCGGAGCATGCGCACCTTCTCGGCCAGAGAGTCGTCGTTCGTAGCCACGAACCCCCCGTCGCCGTAGGCGCCCAGGTTCTTCCCCGGATAGAAGCTAAAACAACCCAGTCTTGCAATGGATCCGCACTTTCGCCCCTTGTAGAGAGTCCCATGAGCCTGAGCAGCATCCTCGA
>CAYXFI010000007.1:35419-35738 GCA_964464205.1 uncultured Cytophagia bacterium | reverse complement strand
TCGTTGAAACGCTCCGCCGACGAGGGGTTGTCCACGCTTCCATCGTGGGCGAAGTGGTGGAGGGAACCCCTTCGCACCTCTACGTCAGACGGCGATCGCCCTGGAGGTAGACCGGCGACGTGTGGAGCAGCCGAGCTTGGATCGCACCGGGGTGATCACTCAGCGCAGCACGTTGGCGCTGGGGTAGAGAGGGTGGGTTGTGCAAGCGAGGATTCCGGGGGGATTCGCTGGCGATGCCGCAGACCCGCGAGGCTCAGTTCCCCGCCTGACCGTCGGGTTTTTAACTCTCATCCGGCAGGGCTGGACGCGCAAAAAGGGA
>CAYXFI010000007.1:32581-35409 GCA_964464205.1 uncultured Cytophagia bacterium | reverse complement strand
TACGGGCAACGAGCGTAACGTGCCGACACGCCCCGCTTGATGTCACCATCTCCTCGATACGGTGCGTACGGTCCGCAAGCTCGCCTACGCCGCCCGTCCATCACTCATCCGGCAGGGCTGGACGCGCAAAAAGGGATGTGAACGTCTTCAACAGAACCTCCCCTGGGCGCCCGCCTTTCGCTCGTTTGAGGTAGCGCTTCTGCGTCATGTGAACGAGCACCGAGCTGCTGTTCCGGAACTTGCTCAGGTAGGCTGCCAGGGCGGCGGCCTGTTCGGCCGTGCGCGGGGGGCACTCGGGCAAGCGCCGGGGGTTCCGGACCACGACGTGTGCGCCGGGCCCGCCTGCCACGTGGAACCAGAAGTCGTGTTCTTTGGCTACCCGGAAGGTGAGGAAGTCGTTTTCTTCCGCAGAACGTCCCGCCAAGATGTCCAACCCATCCACTGACCGAAAGCGGAGCAGACGCGCCGCAGGATCTCGCGCTTGCTCGGTTCGCGAAGGGCTCGCAGCCTTTGCGAGCGGTTTCTCTCCCGAGTCTTTCACCATCGTTCGTAGTTCCTGAAGCTCTTTGAACGAGGCCGCTCTCTCGGCCCGAGATAGGAGCTCATCTGCGCGCTTGATCTCGCGAGCCGTCTGGGCTAGGCGCTCTGATGCAACCTGACGCTTCCGGTCCAGTTTGCGAGCTTTGCGAAAGTACTCCTGCGCGTTTTCCACTCGGCTTTTCGCAGGCTCGAGCGGGATCCGGACCACGGTCTCAGCGTCGAACGAGCGGACCGCGAGTTCAGTCTCACCCCGCGGATTGGCCCCGACGTTTGCCAGGATCAGATTTCCAAAAGTTCGGTACTCTTCGGCTCGCTCGGCTTCTTCCAGATCGGCCTGGAGATTCCGCTGCAACTTGCGAAGCTTTTTCAGCTTTCGTCGAATGGCGCGCACAAGATCGCTCTTCTGCCGCTCGAAGGCGCGCCACCGCAGCGTCCGGGTCACGAAGTACTCGACGGCCTCGGAAGCGGAGTCGAAAACTTGGGCAGAGGAGCTCGGCAGATCAGCGGGCCCGCAGATTACCCGAATCGGCCGTGGTGGCCCGGGCTGGACCTCATCAAGGATCACGGCGAAGGGGCCGCAGGGAAAATGCTCCTCGGGAGCTGAGGCACGGGAAAGCCAGTGTGCCAAGCGCTGCTCCAAGTCCTCGGGCAGGTCCCCGGCGGATGCACGGAGCTCCCAGCGTGTCGAACCACGTGCCGCCACCGCAATTACCCCTCGGGACATTGCCATCGTGGCGAGAACAAGCACGTCTGGCTGGCAGAAGATGAGGAGGGCTTGATTCGAGGCGGCGCGGACATCGCTGAGGATACATCCCTTCAATGCTTCGCGAAAAGCTTGGGGCGCGAGCCTGGCTCGGCGCGGCAGTGGACTTGTGATCAGGAAAACTCCGGGGACTTCCCAGGTCAATCCGAGATACCGCCACGTTCGGTCCCCGGTGAGGATCTCAACCGCAATACCCCCATCCCGGAAATCGTACACTTCGCTGATTTCACCTCCGGAGAGAGCTAACCGCAACTCCCGGGCCAGGCAGGAGAGAAGTAAGTCATCGAAGGGGACGCTATGGTCTCGACTTCGCATTTGCTTCGCTACCCGAGTGGATGGAGAGGCACGACGAATGGAGAGGCCGTAGAAGGGCACAAAAAGAGCCGAGCGGGCAGTCCAGGACCGGGATTAGGGGGGTTACCGGTGTCTGGAGCGTGCGCCCTGCTCGGCCCGGAGCTCGGAGGATCCTCGTCATCGCTCCAAATTTGTCAACACTCTCACCTACGGTTTTGTTCCCATCCGGGACGGAATTCGGTCTACCTGCCCTCGACGGCAAAGAGGCACTACTTCGGCGTTCCCATGCACGTCGAGTGTTGTTGTGCCCTCGACCCTGCTGCCCTGTTCTCAGGCTCAGAAACGGGTTTCCGCCTCACTGGCCGATCAGGCTCACGGTGAGGCGAAGCGTGTTCGGGAGCTCCTCAATCGTGTAGCCGAGATCCACTCGAACTTCAGGGCCGTTGCCGAGCCGGCGCCTCAGGCCCAAACCTATGCCCCACGAGCCGAATGGCTCACCCGTGGCGTTGAGGGCGTAGCTGCCGCGCAGGTACAGCAGTTCGAACAGGTCCTTTTCCGCCGAGATGCAGATTCGGTCCCGCGCGTCACGGGTGAGGCTTTTCGTCAGATCCAGGGCCATCGAGACGACCTCGTGACGTAGCAGAGCGAAACCGAACACAAGGGAAGCGGGCACGCTTTCATTGTAGCGGCCGCTTGCGGACGACTCCCAGTTCAGCCAGCCAACCCCATCCCGCAGAGACACAGCCAAGACGAAATGAGATAGCAGCCACAGGCGAGCCCCGACGCTGATCCCCGCACCCCAGGCCTGTCCGCTCACGTCCCCGGGCACGGCCCTCTGGCCGCCGTACTCAGCGAACCGCAAGTCCACAGCGGCTCCGAGGTCGAGCTGTCTCCCGTTGACGATGAGCAGGCGTGCGAAAGCCAGTCGCAGAGAGCTCTCACGGTACAGCTCATCGCCGGATGTCACTATTCCGACGCCCAGCGTCGATCGATCCGACGCGGGGAACGAACCCCAGGCTGCCAGCAACGGCAGTAGGCCGTAGAGCTTTGCGTACCCGAAGCTGGCGCAAGGCGTCCGGACCTGAAGCAGCGCCGCCGGGTTCGTGTAGAGGGCGTCCACCTCGTCCGCCAGGGCGCCGGAGTAGTTCTGAAGCGAAGCCACTCGGCCGGTCACTGGGACGTGGGCGAAAGCACCAGCGAGGCCGGTCAACTGTTGTGCGCGCAACGGTGC
>CAYXFI010000007.1:0-32481 GCA_964464205.1 uncultured Cytophagia bacterium | reverse complement strand
GCAGCGCGTGAATGAGCGACGAAGCTGATTCTGACCCCGGGCTGTCCGTCGCCGTCGGTGTCGACCAGCGGGGAGAAGGGGTTCGGGTGAAATTCAAGCCGTTCGATCCCGAGCTCGCGCGATGTCTTCAGGAGCGACAGGCTGCCCAGAAGATCGAAGGTGCACGAGATCAGGCTGTCGGTCTCGGGGCGGGACGGTAACTCTTCCCACGCTGCGTCGGCCTCGTTCCAGATGGCCGCGCGCAGGTCCGTCGGTGAGTAGCCGCTCGGCACGGGAAGGAAAGCCCGCGCTTCCGTCCTGAGTTGCAGCCCGGACGGCCGCAACTTGTACACTTTACCAACCTGGATTCCCTGCAGGGCATACCTCTTCAGGCGGGGGACCCGAGGGTGGTCAAGATTCAATTGCACCGATTCCGACACGGCCCCCGCCGGGAAAGCGACGGAGAATCCGGTATCGTCGTGAAACGAACTTTCCCGCTGGGGAGAAAGGACACCGTAGACGGAGAGCAGCAGAGTGTCCGCCACCCCGGACAGAGGATCGCGAGCGATGAGCATGGCCGGTCCAATGTAGCCCTCGTTCGGATACACGGTCCCGCCTACGGCGACGCCTGCGGCCGGCGGGAGCAAGAGCCAATTCAACTGAGGGAGTACGACGCTCTCGCCGCTATCGGTCACGGCCACGTAGCCGAAACGAGTCGGTTCCGAAGACGGTACTTCGCCCGGGCCTGCGATATTGAGTCGAGCCACGCGGGCTTCTTTGAGTACAAAACCTACCTCCTGGGTGTCGCCCGGTGCCAGCGTGAGCGAGACTTGCGCTGGCCGGGACACGTAGCCGGGTTTCAGCGGGAAAACCACGTAGGTGTCCACAGGCAGGCGAGGGAAGAGGAAGGTCCCGGCGTCGTCAGTCCGGGTGGAGTCCTTCCGCTGGGCTACCGTGGCGCTGCGTGCGTAGACCGTGACGTCCGCTTGCGGAGCACCTCCGGCGTCGCGAATCCAGCCACGAATGCTGGCGTACAGAGGCTCGAGTAGCACGAGCACGGTCGTATCGGGAACGAGGTTTTCCAGCGTCGCATCTACGTATCCGAATTTGGTGGCGGTGAGGCGGTAGGGAAACCTGCGCGCCAAGCCTTTGAGTTCGAAGAATCCCGCCGAGTCCGTATTGGCCGACGCGTAGTTTCCGTGACCGTCGTCCGCTAGAACGACCACGCCAGCGAGTGGGCTGGCGCTTTCCGCCTCTCGAACCCAACCGTCGATCCGACCATTCTTCGGGAGAAGGCGAATGAGCAGCGCCGTGGTACCGGGCCGCAGAGCAAACACGGTATCGGACGGGCTGTATCCGCTGGCCTCCGCCGAGAGGTCGTACACCTGTGTCGTGTCGAGAGCGGTGAAGGCGAAGCGGCCTTCTGCATCGGTTTCCGTCTGTAGTTGGACACCCTGGCTGGAGCGGAGATGCACGAGGGCCGACGCAATGGGGGCCTTCGTCAGAGAGTCCACGACGTGGCCCGAGATCACGTCCGATAGGCTCTGAACCTCAATCCGACCGGCCCGAACGCGGGCGACCGGCCGCCCCTGGTTGAAAACGAACGGCTGAAGGTTCAGGAAAGTGGTGTCACCGGGCGCCGCCCCTTCCGGCACGGTCGCCAAGATGAAGAACAGGACACCGCTGTCCGCTAGAGCTTGCGAGCCAGCGAAGCGAAACGCCACGGAGTCGGGCCCGACCGTCAGAGACGGCGGGGGCCAATCCTGGCAGAGGGCGCTGTCGCTCGAGAGTCCGGTCACCTCCAGCACGTCCGACCGAAAGCGGAGAACACCGGAAAAGGCGAAGACTCCGAGTCCGGTGAGATCGCCGCACTGAACGGGGAGTTTCGCGACCGTCCCAGGGGGCAGAGACGTGTCTGGGAGAGCGATCAGCACCCCAGCGGACGGCCCCCCGGCGCGGACGGTCACCCGGCCGTCCTGAAGCTGCGGGTACGGGTAGCCTTGGCCGAAGCGAAACGATTCCCATCGGATTGGGACTTCGCTTCCGGGCTGGGCAGCCCCGGAAATGCTGAACCGAAGCCAGGCCAGGACACCTTCTCCGGCAAGCGGGGTGGAGCCTTCGGCCACGAGCTCGAACACGCTGTCCTGAATGCTGAAGGCAGGAGTTCCCCAGCTCTCGCTGAGTGTGCCGATGAGACTTGCGCCCACGGGCGCCAGCAGGTCCGGGTTGAACCGTACAGCGGCTTCCCAGCGCGTCACCCCAAAGCCTTCCAGAGGACCCGTGAGAATCGGGACTTCCACCTGTTCGCCCGCCGCGCCCTGAACCTCGCCGATGGCCACGCGCACCGTCTCACTGAGCGTGCGGAACTGGAAAGTGCGCGAGAAACTCGGACCGTTGCCAGCGGTGTCGAAAGCAGCTACCCGGCACCAGTAGGACGTCGCCGGAGCAAGTCCCGTGAGCACGTGACGGTGGTCGATGGCCACGGTGTCGATGCTCACGCGGAGCCCGAACGTGGAGTCGGTGCCGTAGTCGATCCAGCCCGTCGAGGGCTCATCCGTCTGCCACGCGATCTCCGCGGTGCGCGCGGTGACGCGCTCAATCCGAGGATCCGCCACGAACAGAGGAGGCGAAACGTCACGGAGGAGGACCGTTGCTCCCCGCGTCAAGGAGCTCGCCGCACCCTCGTTCCAGACAAGATCGAGGAA
This sequence comes from uncultured Cytophagia bacterium, assembly GCA_964464205.1. Taxonomy (GTDB): domain Bacteria; phylum Zhuqueibacterota; class Zhuqueibacteria; order Oleimicrobiales; family Geothermoviventaceae; genus Zestofontihabitans. The sequence continues at coordinate 29,797 of CAYXFI010000007.1, read as the reverse complement.
ACCGACGTACACACGCTGGCCCGGTGCAGCCTCCTCCGGAACGTGGAGGACGAGCCCGACCAGGACACCGGTGTCTGCCGCGATGGTGGTACCGGTGCCGCTGACCACAAGTGTGTCACCCGCAAGCCGGCCTTCGAGCTGCCAGCCCTCGGTCAGAGTCCTGCGCTGGGAGAGAGAGACGAAAACGAGTTCAGCTGGAAGAAGCAGGCGGAGCCGGAAATGGGTCGGCGCAAGATCGGCGATCTGCTCAACCACGACCGGCAGCAGAAGCGTGTCGCCAACCCCCGCTGTGGTGTCCGGCAACCAGGCCACGGGCTCCGTGCCCGCCGGGGTGGTGAAGGTCCGGTCATCCGTTCGCGTCGGTCCGTTTCCCAAGGAATCCCACGCACTGGCGCGAAAGTGGTAGGTGGTCGAAGGACTGAGTTGATCCAGTATTAGCCGATGTCCGCTGGCCAGCACGGAGTCCCGGACCGTACGCGAATAGGGCAGGGTTTCGCCGTATTCGATCTGGCCCGTGCTGGGCTCGTCCGTCTCGAAGTAGATGGCCACCTGCGTCGGCGACAGAGGCTCCACGATGGGAAGCACCGTGAAAGCGGGCGGGCGAAGATCGACGAGCGAGAAGGTACCAGCCTCCGTCGTCACTCCGCGCGATGACCCGTTGACCGCAACCTCTTCGAACGGGATGGGGTAGGTTCGGCCGTATTCTCCGCCAACTACGGCCAAGCGCAGGCGAATGAGCTCGCCCGGCTCTGGGAGGGCGGTCTGGGCTGAAAAAGTGACCGACACCGCGGAATCCTCCGCGGATACCGTGGGATCGGTCCAGGTCTCGGCCAATGTCCCAACCCGGTCGACCCCCGCGAGATCGAGCACGCCAGCGGGCAGGAGCAGGGTAAAGCGCAGATCGTACACCTCCACGCCGCTCGGTTGCGTGACCTGGATGGGAACCGTGACGGTGTCGCCCAGATCCGCCGACGCGCTTCCCACGCTCAGGCCGAGCTCGCCGCTTGTAGGCGTCCGGAATTCGCTCACCTCGGATCGAACCGGCCCGTTGCCGGCCGCGTCCCTGCTTTCCACGCGGTAGAAATAGCGGGAGTCCGGTACAAGCTCCTCAAGACCCGTCAGGTGCAAATTCTCGAGCGCAGAGGAGCCGGCCACGTCCCCCAGCGTCGGATCCGTGCCAAAGCGGACGTAGCCGTCACTCGGCTCGTTCGTCATCCAGAGGATCGTTGTAGAGGACGGGGAAAGGTCGAAAACTACGGGTCCGAAATCAATGATCGGCGCTCGGTCATCTGCGACGCGGAAGCGTGCGCCGCGGGATCGCGCACTGGGGTTCCCTTCATTGAACACGAACTTCTCGAACCAGACCAGCGAGGAACTGTTCAGTGTCGCCGCCGATTTGACCCGGAAGCGCAACTTGACGAGCTGTCCTGAGCCGGTGAGAGCCTCGATGCCGCCAATCGCGATCACCACGCGTCCCGGAGCGATCGTGACCACCGGATCGCCCCAACCCGCGGTCAGGCAACCCTGGCTGCTGACCGCCGTGCATTCCAGGTGCTCGGGATCAAAGCGGACGACGGCATCGAAGGAGTAGACGGCGAGGCCCGTCAGGTCCCCGGTGCGAATGGGCCAGTCGAACTGCTGTCCGTGCGGCTGAGCCCGGTCTTCCATCCACACGTCCACAGCCGGGGAGACCAGGGACACACTGATGTCGTCCGAGTAGGAGGGGCCGTTCCCAGATTGATCCCAGATGCCCACCCGGAAATGGTAGGTCTGGCCGTCCTGAAGCCCCGTCACCGAGACATCAGCGTAGGTGTCTTCCAGGGTCCCGTTTTGTTCGGACCCGTAGGCCGTGTCGGTCCCGTATTCGATGCGGTAGGAACCCGGTTCCGAAGCTTTCCAGCGCACCCGAACCGCCCCACTTCCGACCAATTCGACGACCGGGCCTTGTACGAAGACGGGGGCCTCGGTGTCCGCCTGCCCGCGGATCGTCAGGGTTGCTTCTCCACCTTCGATCTCGAGGAGACCGGCGTTGGCTCGAACGTACCGGGTTGTGACCGGCAACTGGCGATCCCCCACGAGGGTCGAGCAGGTACCCCGTAGGCGGAACAGAGGACCGTCCGAGGTGAGTGCAGTGCCCGCGCGGAGGCGGACCGCGCACAGGCCATCCCCGAAATGGGCCTCCACGATTTCCCAATCGCCGAGGCGGCCGGGGTCCATCTCGATCGACTGAAATCGGACCAGCGTGTCGGGCACCTCAAAGACCGCAGCCAGCTCTCTCAAGCTCGCCCCAGCGCTCTCGAGGTCGCTGATTCCGACCGGCAGCTCGAAACTCGCCCCGGCATTGACCTGCGCGTCCTGAATGCTCAGAACAGGCCCTTCGAATTGGGGCGTGCTGAAGGTGCGGTCATCGGAGAAACTGGGACCGTTACCGCTGCTGTCAGAGCCACCAACCCGGAAGTGGTAGGTGGTGGAAGAGCGGAGGTTCTCCAAACGGATGGAGTGATCCACGACGAAGTCGCCGATTTGCTTTCGGCGGCTGTAGTCCGGGCCTGCCCCGTACTCGACCACGGAGCTCGCCGGCTCGTCCGTCAACCACTCCACCAGCACGCTGTGCGCGGAAAGGACCGTGACGGTTGGACCAGCCGCGATCGCCGGCGGCAGCGTGTCGCGGATGCGCACCAGACCGTCTCCGGTCACCGCTGGCACCGCTCCCGCGTTCAGTGAAAGTCCTGCGATTGCGAGCGGCACATCGGTGTTGATCGGCGCGTCCGCTTTGACGTGAAAGGTGAGCCGGAGCAGCGTACCGGCCCCAGACAGAGCGGGTTCGCCGCCCAACGTCACCCGAACCTGATCACCTGAGACCGAGAACGTGGGCGAGGCCCACGGGGAGGTCAAAGTGGCGTCGTTGCTCACGGCCACTGGCACGACGAACTGGGGATCGAACCGGATCGTCAGGTCCACAGACGTGATTCCCAGTTCCGTGACGTCCGTGACCGTCAGCTCAATCTCCACGTCCGTACCAGGATCGGCCGTCGCCTCGGACAGACTCACCACCACGTCGCTTGTGCGGAAAGTCTTGTCCTCGCTCGCCGTAGGACCATTGCCGTGCTCGTCGGTCACCAGCACACGAAAATGATAGGTGGTGGCGGGCTTGAGCGGGTGGATCGTGACGCTCCTCTGCGTACGGAGATCGGTGAGAGAGACTTCCTGCCCGTAGGACGCGGATTCGCCGTACTGCACGACCGCTGTGGCGGGTTCATCGGTGCGAAATGCGACCGTGGCGGAGTGGGAGGTGATGTCTCGGGCCGCGGGCCCCTGCGTGAAGCGCGGCGGCTCAACGTCCGCAATCACGCGGAAGCTGCCATCCTGGAGATTGGCCCCAGGTGTGCCTTCGTTGAACTGAAAACTGATGAAAGTGAGCGGCGTTTGCGCACCGATCGAGGCGTCGTCTGCCACCCGGGCTGTGATCCGGACCAACGTGCCCTGCCCGGACAGGGGATCGGTCCCGCCCATCGCGATTCGAACCTGGCCTGAGCCCACGTTGGACGTGGGCGGACCCCAGATCTGCGCCAGCGTCCCGTCGGTGGATACGCCCGTGACCTGTAGAATCGCTCCGTCGAAAGCGATGGTCATGTCGCAGGAGTAGATCTGAAGCCCGGTGGTCGGCCCTACGGCCACATTGATGGTGACGGACTTCCCCGCGGGCGCTTCCAGATCCGGGAGCGCCACGTCCACCGTTTGCGAGAGCGCCGGCGCCGTGACGAACGCCGCGGCAGTGACCGTCCGGATCAGAAAAGGACAGAATCGGAGATTCGTCGTCAGCGTACGCACAGAACCTTCCTCACCGCCCGCTGGTTTCCGCACTCGAATACGACGAGGTAGATGCCCGACGCCACCGGGACGCCAGCGCTGTCCGAGCCGTCCCACTGTGCGCTGTGCCAGCCGGGTTCGGCCGCGAGATCATCGAAGCGGAGTACGACTCTGCCGAGGACATCAAAGACCACGAGCCGGGGCCGAGCCGATGCCGCAGGCATCTGGGGCACGCAGTAGTCGATCCGAACCGCAGAATTGAAGGGATTCGGACGGGTTCGCACACCCGCTTCGAAGGGCGGCTCCTCCGACTGGACCGTCTCCGCAGGGAGTTCGTCCACGAGCACCTCGCTTACGCGCACTGCACTCGTCGCGGGTGTTTCCATCGCGAATACCAGTGTCACGAGCGGGCGAGCTCGATCGAGGGGGACCGTACTGGCGGCGGCCAGGCGAAGCCTTCCGGGCCGTGTCGAGTACGCAATTCTCAGATTCGCTGCGCCTTCGGCCCGTTCTGCCCTGAGGAAACGCACCTTCCGCGGAGGGTAGGTCAAGGTGAGATCGAACGAGTAGAACTCGCTTGCACACTCGATTTGCAGGACGAGTCGGAAGGTGTCGCCGGATACGGTGGGCTGCAGGCGAGCGACCGGCGACCCGCCTCCGGGAATCGTGGGCTTTGGCAGCCATTCGGGAGCCACATCCGCCGGGAAGCGCTCGATGAGGCCCGCCGCGTAGCGAAAAATCAGGGAGGCATCGAAGGAACTCACGGAGCCATTGGCGCTCACGTCTGCAGCGATCGAGTCCCTGGGCTGGTGTGTGTAGTGTGGCGAGACATCCTGTTCTGCGCTCACTCGGAGGACCAGCGATCCGTCGAAGGAACTGATCTTGTCGTTGCCACTCACGTCGCCGTAGTAGGCCGCTAGAAAGTCCTGTCCCGTGAGGTTCCCCTGCAACGGGCTGTACTGCCTGACGCGCGGCAAGAAGAACATCCCCCGCCGCGTCGGAGTCAATGCAAACGGGTACCCAGCTTCGAGACGTTCCAAACGGTAGCGTCCGTCGAGGTCTGTGGAGAGGTTCCTCCTCTCCCGACCTCGCAGCGAGAGGTGGACGCCCGCGACGGCTATGCCCCGTAGCGTCCGGATTGTGCCACTCAAGCTGGCGATTTCAGAGGGGTCCGCGGGAAGGCTTGCGTCCAGGTTCAGCTGCGTCCCGGCCTGCACCTGAATCGCGCGCGAGACACGGCGGTAGCCGAGCTGATCGAACTCCACCGTGTAACTTCCGGCGTCGAGGGACAGGATGTATTCGCCCGCGTGATCCGTTCGTGTCTCGGTGGTGTCCGAACCGCGGATCGCCCGCACCACGGCGTTCCACAGCGCAGGTCCCGAGGTCGCAGTCACGTGTCCCTGCACGATCCCCCTCCTCGAAAGGGTGAAATTCTTGGTGACAATCTGTCCCGCCGCAAGCGCCACGTTCGCCTTCGCGCCCGCGTAGCCGTCGGCCTGCACCCGGAGCTGGTGAGAACCGGGCGAAAGTCGAAGCCGGTACCGTCCGTCGGAAGCCGTGAAGTACAGGAGCGCCCCCGTTGCTTCCACGACGGCGTTCTGCACCGCCTCTCCGGAAGGCCCGTGCACCTTACCTTCCACGTAGGCCGCACGCTCCACCAGCAGAAAGTCGATCCCACTCAACGTTTGTCCCGCGTTCAGAGCCACCCCGGTGCGGGTCGCGGACTCAAAGCCGCTCTTCGTCACCCGTACTGTCCACACACCCGGCGAGAGCCACAGGGAGTAGCGGCCCAGCACGTCGGTCACTGTTTCCACCGTGTCCTGAGATTGGTAGGCTCTCACGGTGGCCGCCGCTACGCCCTCGCCGTTGCTCCGCACCGTCCCGCGCACCTGCGCAGCAGGGTCCCGCGAACGCAAAGCCAACCCCGCTGCAGTCTGGCCTTCTACCAGGGTGACCTCGAGGAACGGGGACGGTGCGTGCCCCTCGCCCCGGGCCCGCAGCCGATGCGTCCCTGGAGGCAGATGAAGTTCGAAGACACCCGCGGCATCCGTCGTATCCCGAAACGCGCCCGCAGCGACCAGGCATCCGGGAGCGGGTGACCCGTCGGGGGAGAACACGGTGCCGCGAGCGACGGCTGTGGTTCGTGCCAATCGAACCGTCAGAGCAACCGGCTCGCCGCCCGCACCCAGGTGCAGAAACACGGGGGTAGGGGGTCTGTAGCCCGGGCGCGACACGAACAGCTCGTATTCCCCAGCCGGAAGGGCGAGGTGAAACGTGCCGCGCGCGTCGGTCTCGGCTTCGTAGTAGGGACCGGCCGGCGGAATCGCCAGCACCCGGGCTGCGGGTATGCCTGTATCGCCCGTCAGGACCAGCCCATTCACTTCGAGCGCGTCGCTCCGAAGCACCAGCGGGGGATCGACCGAGACTTCGCCTCCCGCGGCCGCGGTCACCACACGAGGGTCAGAGTCGCCAAAGCCATCTTTGCCCGCCCGGACCACCCACTCGCCGGGCCACACTTCGAGTTGAAATTGTCCCAGGGGATCGGTGTGCGCGGTGAGACGCTCCGATGACGCGAAAGCGTACACGGTTGCGTTCGCTACGCTCTTGCCGCGGCTTGTGAGAACACTGCCCCGCAGGATCGCGGTCAGGCGTCTGAGGCGTAGCGGTTGCGGCAGTTCAGTCGTCCGCCCGGTGGCGTTGACCTCCGCGGTATCTGCCGCAATGTACCCGTTTTCCGACGCCCAGAGGTGCCACACCCCGGGCGAGACGCGGAGCGTGAAGCGCCCGTCGACAACCTCGGCGCTCTTCCCGTCGCCCGTCTCCCGCTCCACCGCGTGCACCCAGGCCCGATCGGGCACCGAGCCATCCGTTCGCCGCACCTCGCCAGATACCTGTGCGGGCAGGGGCCGTAGCACGATGTCCACCTGGATGGTGTCGCCGGGGTCCGCGAGGAACGTGACGGTCGTGTCTGCGTACCCGTCGCGGGTGGCTCGCACCTGGTAGGAACCAGCCTGCAAAGCCAGTACGAAGCTTCCGCCGTCCGTGGTGAGGAGGGTGCTCAACTCCTGGGAACCGTCGGTCGCCAACACGGTCAGGCTCACGCGCGGCAGCACTCTGCGCGAGGTCGACCAGGTCCTGAACTCGACGGCGCTGGACGGCACATCGTAGGTGAACGACCGTCGCTCGCTCGCGGAAGCGGCGCCGTCTTCCGCCACTGCGTACACCTGCCAGAAATACTGGCCGGCTTTGAGAACGGAGCGAGCGTTCAACCTGTGAGAAAGGGACGTGGTTGTCACGCTGTACACGGGGTAGCTCGAACGGCTGTCCTGCTGCTCCAGCAACTCGTACACGGAGAAGAGGTAGTGGTGCGCTCCGGTGACCGCCTGCCATCGGAACTCAATTTCTCGTGCTTCCAGCGTTGCTCCGTCCGCTGGCGACACCAGCGCGGGGGTCTGGGGCGCATTCGAGAGCTGCACGGTGAATCCAAACAGCCCTGCCTGGACGATCGAACTATATGCCGGGTGGTTGCCGTAGTTGTTCAGCACGATCCAGTTGTACGTGGCACCGGGGGTGAGGGGAGGAGCCAGGCGGTCCACACCCGAGAAGCTGCCCGAGGGATCCGGCTCACCGTATCGAATTGAGGTCGCCGCCGTGATCGCCTGCCACACGATGTTGGCCCCCTCCAGGCGGAGGTTGCCCTCTTCGTCTTCGACCAATCGGGCCTCGCGGTCCGAAACAATGATGTGGTAGTAGGGCACTCCCGGCACGGTAGACCAGCGGAACTCCGGATGAAGCTCGCGGACCACAGAGCCGTTGGCGGGTGCCAGCATTTGAGGCGCGACATCGCTCTCCACGATGAGCTGGAATTCTTGTGACCTGAGGAATCCATTCGACACAATGCAGTAGTACACCCCCGGATCCAGACCGACATCGGTGGGCACGAACTGCAGCCGCTTTCTGCCCGAGACAGCGAGGTGATTCGGGTGCCGCCCGGGAGACCCTCCGTAGTACAGGGTGGCCTGTACATCCTCCTGCCATTCGATCACAACCCGTGCGTTCCTCGGCACCAGACCAAGCGGGATGGTTTTCAGCGTGATGGACTGACCAAAACCGGTACCGGTGTGTGCGCTGAGCAGTCCGACGAGGAGAACGATTGTCAGCGACGAGCGCATCACAGCACAACCCCTACCAGCACGTGAAGAGACGGGATGGGCAGAAGCCGAAGCAGGTAGCTCGACGTGACCGGTCCAAAAGAACGCGCGTAGCCGACCTGTAGGGTGGGCACGAGGAATTCACCGCTCAGCTCGCCCAGGTAGCGTCCGGCGTTCCTAGAGGAAAGCGACAGACGCTGAACCTCGGCCTGAATGAACACCCGCCAGAACGAGACTGTAGCTGTGGCGCTCCAGAGCGGAGAGACTTCGAGATCTGTGGGACCGTAGCTGAGCCCCCACGAGCCCACGTACACTCTGGCACCGAGCCCGACGCTCATTGTCCTGCCCGTCTGGAGGAAACCCAAACGCACGGAAGCGGGCCCGGTCAGTCGCACCTCCGAGTAGGACGGCGTGGGTATGGGTTCCGTCAAAGTCAGTTGCGTCAGCTTCAGTTTCGAAGCCTCCAAGATTTCTCCGCCCTCCTCGAGGAGTAGAGCATCCAGATTGAAGGCGGGGATCCGGTTCTGGCGAATTTTCGCCCAGCCTTGGCATTTCACCCGGAATCCGAAATCCACCGCGAGGTCGAGCACCGTGCTGGAACGGAGCAGGTGCCACAGACCGAGCCGAAGGCCCCAGGTGGCGCCGGAGTAGCTCGCCGTCAGGTCCTGGTTGAGGTCGGTCGGCCACGGCGACGTAGGATCGTTGAAAGCATACTCGCTGCCGGCGTAGAGCATGCTCGCGTCCACCTGGGCCGTGCCCCGGGCGTCAACGTCGGACAGCAGGCGTAGGAGTTCCACGCCCGCCACCGTCCGCGAGGCAACCCGGAAGGATGCGCCCAACCGTAGCCGGCTGAGCCGGAGATACGCGGAAAGGTCGGCCTCCGTGAGGGCATTGAGAATGACCTCGGAAGGGGCCTGCCCCGTCTCGATCGTCGTCGAAACCTTGACCCGGGTTCCCGCAAGGGAGGCAGCGACGCGACTTCGCCAGAGGTTCTCGTAGCCGAGCAGCAAACGGAGGGGACCTGCGGGAAAAGTCAGAACTGCCCCTTCGAGCGGCATTGCCAGATGCGCTGAAGCCGATATTCCTGGGTACCGCACCACGGAGGATGGAGTAGTGTACGGAGCAGTTGCCGTGGAGATGGTCTGACGTGCTGTGGTCTCGAGATCGACTAGCGAGGACAGGGCAACGGAGTAGGGAAGACCAGCCACGAGGCGAAACTGCGCGTCCTTCGACAGGTACAGGAATGCTGGATTTTCACGCCGAGACAACCCCGCCAGCACCTGTCCGCTGGAAAGCAGGTAGCCGTAGTCGAGATCAGAGGGCAAGTACAGATCAAAATCCAACGAAACGGACCCAGCGTCGAGCAAATGAATCCTGCTCTCCGGCGGCTGGGCAGCGAGAAAAGCTGGGAACAGCAGGGCTGAGAGAATCGGGCAACAGAAGCCGGCGAGACGCGACGAGATCGTGAAACTACGGTCAGTTTTGCACGTCGTGGGATGCATCCTGCGATCCCCGGGTCGTGAACCTCTGGTTCCTCACAACAGGGCTAGCAGTCCAGCGCTGCCACACGCCTCCAGGAGTCAACGTCCCAGGCCGCCGTTCAACACGATGTAGTCCCGGATGCAGCAGCGCAGGTTCTTGTGAATGGCTGGCTTGGAATTACAGGTGTAAACGCCGGGTGCCAGTCGGAAGACCCCTCGCGCGATTTGTACCGTCTCCTTCCTGTGATCCCGTCCGGTCCGCTCCCCAAGGGCCGCTCGTGCCATCTTGTTGATCTTGTCCTCCATCCGTAGGTGTGTGTCCACCAGAATAATCGCCAGGTCCGGGGCGAGATGAGTCACCCGCCGGACGAACCCCTCCACCACGTCCATGTGGAGGTTCTTGGGAGGACTTGCCTTCGTCTCAACGTAGACAAGTCGTGAGGCCGCGAGCACACCGATCACGTCGAAATCGCCACCCTCGCGCAGGTCGGCGACGGAAATGCCCCAGCAGGCCGGAATTCTGAATTCCCGAACGAAGGTCTGGGCGACGAACCACTCCAGTGTGTCGCCGAAGGAGCGGACGTGCGGATTGCCCCGGAATTCGTACCGATCATTCTGCCCGGTCCTCGCGACGATGCCCAGATCGGCCAAAGCATCGAGGTAGCGCTGTGCTTTCGTCGCTGAGCAATAGTGGGTCAGCTTCTCGATTGACAGCTCATCCCGGAAGCGAATCACGTCGCGCAGGAATAGCCGAAACGAGTACCTGCGCAACAGTTTGTAGTACCGCTCGAGCGCCTGACCGGACGGATCCGACGGCAGGAGCAGGTAGCTCTCGGGGTTGTGCTCGAGCAGTCGATACCCCCGCTGCCGCAGGAGGTTCTCCGGTGTGGGCGAGGCCAGTTGGAGAATCCTGAGCTCCTTCTGCAAGTTCAGGAGTTCGGCTCGGATCTCCGAGAGCGCGCGTAGAATCTGATCAAGTTGGCTCATCCGGGCGTGCTCAATTTACCAGATTGGGCGATCAGGCTCTGCAGCGTCCCGGGAGGACTCGGGTTCGATCGCCGTCTGACCCCGCGGTTGCCTGAGGGACGGCCGACCCCTGCTTCCGGTCTCCGGCGCTATCCGAAAGTTTCCGATATCGCTCGGACACGAGCGACTCGCCCAGTCCCACGTTCAGCCACGGCGCATCTTGTTTGCATCGGAATGTAGCCCGTTTGCGCGCGGAATGCAAGGCCGATTAGCCCGATCGAAATGGGTTGGCCAGAGGGAAGCACTGCTGTACGCCGGCGAAAGAAACCGGTTGATTTCTTACCCAAACGTCACTATCTTTTGCTGGTTCTTTGAGACAGCTACCGGGGTCCGGTTCCCGTGAGGGATTAAAAGGGAAGGCGGTGAGAATCCGCCGCAGCCCCGCTACTGTGACGGGCTACGAAAGTCGCACTGCTGGTGTGAATTTCCAGCAGACAGCCACTGGCCCTCGGCCGGGAAGGCGCGACGAGTAGGTTCGAAGCCCGAAGCCAGGAGACCTGCCGGATCCTTGATGCGGAGTGACCTTCGCGGGTGAGGTCCGACGCGCTGGGAACAGTAGAAGCGTTCCACGTTCGCCCCGTTCGCCCCAACCCCGAAGGTTGGGGCTTTTTTTGTTTGCTACAGTCCGACCAACGCCCCACCTGCGACGTCCTCCGACCGCTTCGAACAACAGCACCTACAACCCGAAGCCCCATGACAACACGCGTACCACACGGTGTGCGCCTGACGCTCGGCATTCTCCTGGCGCTTTTCGCCCTCGGGTTCGATTCGTCCGCATTCGGCCAGGAGGAAGTCTGTGTCACAGGATACGTCCGGGACGCGCTCACGGGAAAGCCGATCGCTTCGGCGAACGTCGAAGTTGTGGGCTATTCGATCGGTACTGCAACGGACGAGCAGGGACATTTCGAAATCCGCGGGCTGCTATGGGGAGAATACAACCTGCGGGTGAGTCACGTAGCGTACGAACCCGCGCGCGTGGAACACATTCGAGTTGGCCCCGGAGCCCCCGAAAGACTGGTCATCCAACTCCTACCGCGTGTGATTTCCTTCCCGCCGATTGTGGCCTCCGCCGACAGAGAAGGGAAGCTCGAGTCCGGCCGAACTGTCCTCGACCGTGTCGCCATTGAGCGCTCGGGCGCCGCGACTCTGGGCGAACTGCTGGCCCTTGTGCCCGCCGTTGAAGTGAATCGCACGGGGACTGGAAGCACCGTCTCTATTCGTGGCAGTAAGTCGGATCAGGTACTCGTGCTTCTCGACGGAATCCCTCTGAACGACCCCGTCACAGGCTCCGTCCAGCTTGAGGAACTGCCTCTCAGCCTCGTCGAGTCCGTCGAGATCGTGAAGAGCGGGAGCTCGGCGCTGTACGGCAGCGGAGCCGTGGGGGGCGTGTTGATCATCCACAGTCGTAGAACCTACCTGTCTTCCACGGAGATGCTGGTCCGGGCAGGATCCTACGGCCTGCGGCAGGGTAGCCCGGCCGTTGCTTTCGCCCTGCGCGGCTCCACGGGATCCGCAGCCCTGGACCTGTACCGGTGGTCCGGAGACTACCCGTACACTTACCGGATCGGCGAGGAGGAAAGGGAGGACGTTCGCCGTAACTCGGACCTGCGACGTCGAAGTCTTCTGGTACGTTGGGAGTTGCCTGCCGGCAGATGGACGTACAGGGCCCGTCTGATGCATGTGTCCACGGAGCGAGGGATCCCTGGAAATATCTACGCGCTTTCGCCGTACGCCAGGGGGCAAACCCGTCGAACGCTGGTGAGCCTCGCCGTGCAGCCACCCTCCTCGCTGGGGCACGGCGATTTCACCTTCTCTTACAGCCACTACCGTTCGCGGTACGTCAATTCTGTGCCCGCGGATGCGCCGCTCCGCGACAGGTCAGTGCCTCCCTACGATAGCGAGCTTCGCCACGATTTCCTGCGCGTCGCTGGGAAGACCCGCACCGTCCTGCGGTACGGCACCGTTGGGATCGACGGCACACTGCAGCTGTCGCGGGTGAGCGACGCCGACCAGCTCGCCCTCGACTCTGCTTCGAGGGACGTGCGCTCCTACCTCTTATCCATTGGTTGCGTGTACCGCCTGTCGCAACGCTTGCCCCTTGCCGACCTGGAAGGAACGACGACGCTGGCTATCCGGCAGATCCACGCTTCGATTGGCAGTGGGGAAGCTCGACGAGTTTGGTACGCTTCGCTCGTGCCCACCATCTTCGCCGAAATAGGGCGTTCTGGTAACGCACGAGCCTCTCTCTACGTCCGCTACGCCGGCGGCTTCCGCATGCCCACGTACGGCGATCTGTTCTACCAGGATTACCGCGTACGCGGCAACCCAAACCTACTGCCGGAGCGCTCAACGGAGCTTTCGGCGGGCTTTCAGTTCGCAGACGATTTGGGCCCGCTCCACGCAACTGTGCATGCCGAGGCTTTTCGCCGAAAAGTGCTGGGATTCATCGCATGGCGTCTCGGTGCTTTCGCCACGTTTTCGCCTGTAAACGTGGACGCTGCGATGAACGGACATGAGGCGGACCTGGTGCTGACGGCGTTTGGCGGGCAAGTCCGCTTGCAACTCTCCGGAGAACGGTTGTTTACGCGGAACCTATCAGCCGATCCGACGACGCGAGGAAAGAGCCTTCCATTCCGGCCGGAGTACCAAGTGCACGCTTCGCTGGAGTTCCGGCTCGGTCGATTGCGTGCGGTGCTTGCCCACCAATGGGTAGGCGCCCGCTGGGTGACGGAGGCGAACACCGTCCGTCTTCCGGGCTACCGCTTGACCAATTTCCTGGCGGACGTCCACGTCGGATACCTTTTCGGGCTCGGGATGAAGGTCGTGCTGCAGGTACTGAACGCGGGGGATTGTCGCTATCAAATCCTTGAGTCCGCCCCCCTCCCGGGGAGGGAACTGAGAATCGGTCTTCAGCTGACGGAGCGAAGGGAATCTGCTTTCGGACGTCTGAAAACCACGGAGGAATGACATGAAGAGAATGCTTTTGGCTCTGCTGGGACTGCTGCCGGTCTGGTTGCAGCCACTGGCGTCGTGGGCGCAGGAATTACCGCGCACGCTTTTCGTCGAGAACAGCCTTGGGCGCACGCTTTCCCTCGTCGACCTGGAGTCAGGCGTAGTGGAGAGGGACGTGGTCACGCTCGGCGAGATTCCGAACGATCTGGTGGCGTACCGGGGCACTCTCTACGCGCTCAATAGCGTCCCGCCCGAGATCCTGGTCATCGATGCCGTAAGCCGGGAAGTTCAAAAGAGAATCGCCCTGCCAGAGGGTTCGAATCCGTACGAAATCGCGTTGGTGGGTGCACATCGGGCCTACGTGACACTGCTGGTGGCGAACGAGGTGGCAGTGGTCGACCTGTTGGATGGACGGGTCGAGAAACGGATTCCCGTCGGCAAGGGTCCCCAGAGCGTTTTGGTGGATCTTTCGGCCGGACGGGCGTACGTGGCGAACACGGGGGCTTACCCGGATTTTCGGCCCGCGAGCGTGTCCATCATTGACACGAACACGGACTCAGTGGTGACGACCCTGCCGGTGCCAGACAACGCTCAGGCTTTGGCGGCAGCTCCGGACTGGCTCATCTACGTGGTGTGCTCCGGAAAGTGGGGTGAGGACGCGGGTAAGCTCTGTGTCCTGGATCCCTGGGCACCGCCGAGCTACGAGCCCGCGATTGTCGACACCGTGGAACTCGGAGGCTTCCCCGGAGACGTTGTCGCCACTCCTGACGGCCTTCTGTACATGGCAGACTGGGGCGACGAACGGAACGGATTTTTGTACGTCTACGACGTCTTCGCCGATTCCGTGCTTCACTCGCGATCAAACCCTTTGCGCGTGGGCAAGGGAGCCATGCGTCTCCTCTACGACGGCGCGTCACGAGCGCTGTACGTGAGCAATTTTGACCAGGACACTATTCAAGAGATCGATCCTGGCACGGGCCAAGTCGAACGCACCCTGCTGGTCGGCGATGGCCCCCAGGCGATGGCCATCGTAGGGCCGATCCAGAGCTCCGACCCGTGGGCCGACGAAGTGGTCGACTTTCAGCCCGGCGAACCCTGGACCCGCTTCGGCTACCTCTTCTTCCCCGAGAATGTTCTCGGTCCCCCGACGCCTTCTGCGGCTGTGACCATGTACAATCCTTCCAATTCAGCCGACGAAATTCTGTCCCTCGGGCACGGCGGGCAGATCGTACTGGCCTTCACGGACAATGTAATTGTGGACGATCAGGGCCCCGACTTCACCGTGTTTGAGAACTGCTTCGTGAACCTGTGGACCGGCGAACCCTTCGTGGAAGCCGGCAAGGTGGCGGTGAGTCAGGACGGCCAGACGTGGTTCGAATTCCCTTACGACACGCTCACCCTGGAGGGCTTGGCCGGTGCTCATCCCGTGAAGAACACTCTCGAGCCCCTGCAACCCGAGATTTCGGGAGGGGACCCCTTCGATCTGGCCACCGTGGGGCTGGAGTGGGCGAGATACGTTCGCATTACCGATCTCGGCGACGAGTGGCAGGAGGGTCCTTACAATGGCGATTTTGATCTGGACGCCGTCGTGGCAGTGCACAGTGCGGCGGCGCCGCCGTCGGGCGTGGAGAGCTCACCTCTCGCTGCGGGAACCCCCGCCGTCTTCCAACTAACGGCCAATTACCCCAACCCATTCAACACTTCAACCCAGTGGAAAGTCGTACTTGGGGCGAACGCGCGTATCCGCTTCGAGATTTTGGACGTGACGGGTCGGGTGGTGCGTGCTCTCGTGCCCAGCAGTCCACTGCGCCAGGGGGTGCACCGGATTGCCTGGGATGGCCGGGATGACCGAGGAGTTCAGGTGCCCAGTGGCGTGTACATCGCCAGGCTCATGGTCGAGGGTTCGCATGCCCATCTGATCACGCGCAAGCTACTGCTTCAAAGGTAAGGGGTAAGGCTTGAGGCCGCGGCTTGTGCGCCCCTTGCGGCCCTCTGAGCAGGGAGGAGAGAGTTGCCGTCGGGAGGGGACGGGGTGGGGGCCCATCTGGACCGGCGACCCGTAAGGGGGCGCAGGCAGCGCAGGGGTACATTTCCATTGTAACCCCGGCGGTGTCGACGTCCGAATACGGCGCGCCGCGCGCTGG
The DNA here is from genome assembly GCA_964464205.1 of uncultured Cytophagia bacterium. Classification (GTDB taxonomy): domain Bacteria; phylum Zhuqueibacterota; class Zhuqueibacteria; order Oleimicrobiales; family Geothermoviventaceae; genus Zestofontihabitans. The sequence continues at coordinate 14,233 of CAYXFI010000007.1, read as the reverse complement.
ATGTTCCTCCATCGGGCCGGGCGCGAGCGGAACGAAACGCCCTTCGAGTGGCGCCCGGTTGTCCTCACAGAGACGAAACGCCCGGCCAGTTGACCGGGCGTTTGCCTTTTGGGGGTGCGGCTACGGTGGGGGTCAACGCCTTACGAGCACCCGCTGGTTGTGCCGCAGTTAATGCACTTGTAACAAGATCCGTTCCTCACCATGATGGACCCGCACTCGGGGCAGGGAGGTGCATCGGCCTGGGTCTGGAAGATGATTGCTTCCTGAGCGCGAGTGTCTTCTTCCAGGCTCTTCGGCTCGGGGATCTCCGTTCCCGCGGTCTGCGTTGTTTGCCCGGCGGCTTTCGCCGTCCCCACAGGCTCCCCTTCCTCGCCGAAGAGTCCCGCATCTTCGTCCATCGGTTTGGACTCGGCAGCGGACTGTTCCTCCGGCTTCAGGAACTTCAGGGCGAGCCACCGGAAGATGTAGTCCATGATGGACTTTGCAAAGGGGATCTGCGGATTCGAGGTGAAGCCCGAGGGCTCGAAGCGCGTGTGAGTGAATTTGTCGACCAGGACGCGGAGCGGCACGCCGTACTGCAGAGCCAGCGAGATGGCGGTGGCGAAACAGTCCATCAACCCGGAGATCGTGGACCCCTCTTTGGCCATCACGATGAAAATTTCACCGGGGGTGCCGTCCTCGTACATGCCAACGGTAATGTAACCCTCGTGGCCTGCGATGCTGAATTTGTGCGTGATCGCTTTCCTCTCCGGGGGGAGACGCCGACGTACCGGCCGGAATACCTCTTTCTCTTTCTTCTCGGCCGCAGCGCCGCTTTCTTCCGCCTCATCTTCACGCTTCGTCACCAGCGGCTGCGTTCGCTTCGATCCGTCGCGGTAGATCGCAATGGCCTTGAGACCCAGCTTCCAGGCCTCCATGTAGACCCGTTCGATGTCCTCCGGGGTCACATCACTGGGGAGGTTGACCGTTTTGGAAATGGCGCCGGAGAGAAATGGCTGAACCGCAGCCATCATCCTGACGTGACCCATGTAGTGAATGGATCTTACACCGGACGCCGGCTTGAAGGCGCAGTCGAATACCGGCAGGTGTTCCGGTTTCAGATCGGGAGCCCCTTCGATGGTATCGTTCTTGTTGATGTAGTTCGTGATCGCCTCGATCTGCTTGTCGTCGTAGCCCAGTCTCCGGAGCGCCTCCGGTACCGTCCGATTCACGATCTTCAGGACGCCGCCCCCTACGAGCTTCTTGTACTTCACGAGGGCAATGTCCGGTTCAATCCCCGTCGTGTCAGCATCCATCATGAAGCTGATGGTACCGGTGGGAGCCAGTACGGTCGTCTGCGCATTCCGGTAGCCGTACTCGCGACCCAGGGTGAGGGCGAGATCCCACGCCTCGCGCGCCGAAGCCAGCAGGTCCTCGGGCACGAGATCAGCGTCCACGCCGTCGAGCGCCGCACGATGTTTCTCGATCACTTTCAACATTGGCTCGCGATTGATGTGAAACTTCGGGAAAGGACCCACTTTGCTCGCAATCACGGCGCTCCAACGGTAGGCCTCGCCCGTCATTAGCGCAGTTACCGCGGCGGCGTAGGCCCGGCCGGCATCGCTGTCGTACGGCAGGCCACGCGCCATCAACAATGCCCCCAGATTCGTGTAGCCGAGACCCAGTGGGCGGAAGTCGTGACTGTTGCGCGCGATCTTGTCCGTGGGGTATCCTGCGTTGTCTACGATGATCTCCTGCGCGGTGATGAAAACATCCACGGCTCGTTTGAATGACTGGGTGTCGAACTCGCCGTCGGATCGACGGAACTTCAGGAGGTTGAGGCTCGCAAGATTGCAAGCGGTGTCGTCGAGAAACATGAATTCGCTGCATGGGTTGCTCGCGTTGATTCGACCCGAGTTCGGGCAGGTATGCCAGGCATTGATCGTGGTGTCGAACTGCAACCCGGGATCGCCGCATATGTGCGCCGCCTCTGCGATGGCTCGCATGATGTCACGTGCACGGTAGGTGTCCGCGATTTCACCGGTGAGCACGTAGCGCGTGTACCATTCGCGGTCCTCTTCCACGGCGCGCATGAAGTCGTCCGTCACGCGGACCGAATGGTTTGCGTTCTGGAAAAAGACGGAGCGATAGGCCTCACCGTCAAAGCTGCCGTCGTATCCCGCCTCGATCAGAGCCCACGCTTTCTTTTCCTCATTCGCCTTGGACCAGATGAACTCCATGATGTCCGGATGATCCGCGTTCAGAATGACCATTTTGGCTGCGCGGCGCGTCTTGCCGCCGGATTTGATCACACCTGCGAAGGCGTCGAAACCTCGCATGAACGAGACGGGACCGGAGGCCATTCCGCCGGAGGACAAGGGCTCGCGAGAGCTCCGCAGAGGCGACAGATTCACGCCGGCCCCGGAGCCGTACTTGAAGAGCATGCCCTCGATCTTGGCGAGGTTCAAGATGCTCTCCATCGTGTCTTCCACGGAATTGATGAAGCAGGCGGAGCACTGGGGTTTTTCCTCGACGCCCACGTTGAACCAGACGGGGCTGTTGAAGCTGCCCATCTGTCGCACGAGCAGGGCCACCAGCTCCTTGTAGAAAATCTCGGCGTCGTCTTCGCTTGCGAAGTAGCCGTCCTTCTGACCCCAGTCCGTGATGGTCCTGGCCACGCGATGCACGAGTTGCTTGACGCTGCTCTCCCGCTCGCCGGTGTTCCTGTCCACGTTGAAGTACTTCGACGCCACAACATTCGTGGCCAGTTGCGACCAGTTCTTGGGGACCTCCACATTCTTCTGTTCGAACACGATCCGGCCATCCTCGCCGACGATGGCCGCGTCCCGATTTTCCCATTCGACCTCGTCAAAAGGGTGGATTCCGGGGGTGGAGAAAAAGTGTTCGAACGTCAGCCCTTTGCCCCGCCAGCGAGTCGTTTCCTCCGACCGCCCACGGTCTTCCTGACCTTTCACCTTGCTCCGTCCTTTGTCTTCCGCCATGGTTGCTCCCCTCGCTTCAAGGATTGAGCCTCGTACCTGTTTACCAACAGCAACGAAATATATGCCCTGCATCGGCAAAATGCAAGGAAAAAATGTCAAGATTTAGTGTCCTGCCGCCAGAAGGTGCAAGCTGTGGGCAAATCAATGATTCTGCGCACAACTACGAGCCAACACGGCGCCGGGTGGCTGGGCGGCCCACTCGCGACCCTTCCGCGTTTCCAGACGCCAAAGTTTTGCTTCCGCTGCTCGCTTTGTCACCGGCCGGCCGTGTAGCACCTGAAGATTGCCGGAGCGAATACGAGCGGCGAAGTAGCGACGCTTCCAGTCCAAGTGGACTCCTTGCCGAGCAAGGGAATGATCGGCGGAGCGCGCAGAGCGCAACGCCACTCTTGCGTGCCTACGCAGATTACTGCTCCTGCGCCGAGAGCCATGCCGCCCACATCCATCTACGGAACGACCAAAGCTCCCCCGTCGATCCTGGTTGTGCAGCGCTCGTTTTGGGCGTTCTGGCGAGTTCTCCGCTAAGTCTTCCGGGGAGATCCAGACGCGGCAGTGGTGTTGAACACAGGCTCACCTTCGAAATCCACATTAAGCCAATGGATTGGACGCTCCAGGGTACAGGCGGAGAAAAATTGGCCGCGCCCGTGCCCCCGCCTGGCTTCCGGACGGTCGTGACGGCCGTGGGGTCGGTGGGATCAGCGTGGGCGGACGTGTGAATCGCTCGCACGAACTTCGCCCGGACCTGCAGGGAAGTTCCCCCTTCGCTCAGGATGATCCTCTGGTGACCTAGCGTGTGGTCGAGGATACTCGGTCTTCGGCGGTGGATCGAATGCTGGGTGCCCAGGAGTCCGAATGGACCAGGATCTTATCCTTCGCGTACCGTCAGCGCTCCTGAGGTTTGTGCGATCGTTCTCAGGAAAGCGGGGGAAACTTCGGAGTTGCACACGCCGGGGGGAACCCCTATCTTCATGTGAATCCAATCGAGTCACGGTTGAAGCGGCAATTAGGGTGGATACGATGGAAATGACTCGGTCGAAAGTCGAGCACCTGATAGAACTTGCGCTTCAGGAGGACTTGGGCGACAGGGGAGACATCACGACGGACGCAGTGGTGCCGAAGGAGACGAAGGGGAGTGCGAAGATCGTAGCCAAACAACGCGGCATCCTGGCCGGTTTGCAAGTGGCCGCCTGGGTCTTCGAACACGTCGACCCGGACCTACAGTTCGAAGCACTACGCGCGGACGGCGAGGAGGTGCTGGCCGGCGAAACTATCGCTACCCTTTCCGGTAGGCTACGAGCCATACTGGTGGGCGAGAGAACGGCTCTCAATTTCCTCGGCAGGCTTTCAGGTATCGCCACGTACACGAGAGCGTTCGCGAGGGCCGTGCAGGGAACGAAGGCCCGCATCTTGGACACTCGCAAGACCACTCCCGGATGGCGCTACCTGGAAAAGTACGCTGTGCGCTGCGGCGGCGGCGTGAATCACCGGATGGGCCTGTGGGATCAGGTTCTCGTGAAGGACAACCACGTCGCAGCGGCCGGATCCCTGCAGGAAGCAGTGCGGAGAGTGATAGAGAATCTGGCCAACCGGGGTATTCGCGCTACCGTCGTTGTTGAGGCGAGGTCGCTCGAGGACGTGCGCGACGCCCTGGCACTCAGAGTCGACCGCATTCTGTTGGACAACATGCATCTGGAGCAGTTGAGACAAGCGGTGGCTCTCGTGCGAGGGCGGGTACCACTAGAGGCCTCCGGCAACGTCACTCTTGAGAATGTGCGGGCGGTCGCAGAAACGGGCGTGGATTTCATCTCGGTTGGAGCCATCACGCATTCCGCACCCGCGTTCGACCTCAGTCTACAGGTGGAACCGAGTACGGACCGCAGGAACAACTCCAGGGGTTGAGCAAAGCAGCCAAGTCTTGGTGAGAGCTGCTCCTGTGTCCCATCATCCGATGGGGCACTTGTGTCCGTAGATGAATACAGCGCACGGCATGTGCGGCAGCGGCTCCGCCGTGGCCTGGTCTGGACAACATCGCCGGAAGCACACAACGGGACGCTTTGACCGCTATTCGCTCGCGCCACAGCTGCCCATCGTACAGCTCCAAACCGGTCGATGAAGATCTGATCCGCCAGATCGTGGACGCCGGGAGGCTCGCTCCTTCGGCGAACAACATGCAACCTTGGGAATTCGTAGTTGTCACCGATCGGGGCTCAGCAGACAAATCGCCGATCTGACCGACTTCGGGAAATTCATCGCGGATGCGCCCGTGTGCATTGCAGTCGTGTGTCGGGACACGAGGTACTATCCGGAAGACGGTTGCGCCGCGACGGAGAACATACTGATCGCCAACACTGCGCTGGGACTGGGATCTTGCTGGATCGCGGACGACAAGAAACCCTACTGCCCACAGGTTCTTGACTTGCTGCGCGTACCGGGCGGCTACAGGCTCGTGTCGTTGATCTCCCTGGGCTGGCAGGCCTGCGCGGAGCAGCGCCGTACCAAAGGGCCCCTCGACGAAGCCCTTCATTGGAACCACTTTTGAACTCGACGCACTGCGGCGACCAGCTGCAGCCACTTTGAATGTCCCCGCGCCCAAGAGCGAACTTTCGGCTGGCCGCTACGTTCAAATGCTCCGAGGGGAAGGTGGATGGACGGCAGGCATGGGTTTCGAACAGGGGCAACTGGCGTCAGCACAGCGCTCAGAGGAGTCTGGACTGAACTTGCGGAAAAGGGGTAGGTAGAATGTCGAACGACAAGCGGATACCGAATCCGGCTGAGATCCAGCGGGAGGTCGCGGAATTTCTCAAGTCCAAATACGGCGACCGAATCTTCATCCCGCCGCAACCGGATGTCGCCGGCGAGGACGAAGGCGAGCGGGTGACAGAGACGGGCGTCAAGCGCATCCGCTTCGACATGAAGCCCGAGGAGCTGGAGGCATACCTCAAGGAGTACGTCGTCGGCCAGGACGACGCTATTGAGGTCTTGGCAACCAAGATTTGCACGCATTTCAATAGAATGCGGCTCGAAACCGAGGAAGAGCTCGAGGAGCTTGTTGGCAACATCAAGCCTAACATCCTCATGATCGGGCCCACCGGCGTGGGAAAGACCTACATGATCCGGTTGATTGCCAAGAAAATCGGCGTCCCCTTCGTGAAGGCCGACGCCACCAAGTTCAGCGAGACGGGCTACGTTGGTGGGGACGTCGAAGATCTCGTTCGCGAGCTGGTTCGCGAGGCTGGCGGGGATATCAAGCTCGCGGAATACGGCATCATCTACCTCGACGAGATCGACAAAATCGCTTCGTCCGGTTACCAGTACGGGCCGGACGTGTCTCGCACCGGCGTTCAGCGGAACCTGCTGAAACTGATGGAGGAATCGGAAGTCGAACTCAAGAAACCGCACGACCTCGCGTCCCAGCTCGAAGCGGCCATGGAGATGCAGCGGACGGGCAAGTACGAGCCGAAGAAGATCAACACGAAGAATATCCTGTGGGTGATGAGTGGTGCTTTCACGGAACTGGAACCCATCATTCGCAGAAGGCTGAACAAACAGAAGCTCGGTTTCGTCAGCGACGCGCGGGAGCGCGAGAGGGAAGATACGCAGGCCATCCTGCGGAAAGTGAAAAGCGAGGATCTCATCGAGTTCGGTTTCGAGTCGGAATTCGTCGGGCGACTGCCCGTAGTGGTCGTGCTGAATGACCTTGACGTGGATGGATTGTACCGGATTCTGAAAAATCCGAAGAGCACCGTCATTCAGGCCAAGAAACGGGACTTCGCCGCCTACGGAATCGAACTCGAGTTCACTGACGGGGCGCTCCGCAAGATCGCAGAGAAGGCCCACGAAGAACGAACGGGGGCCCGAGGTTTGGTCACCGTTCTCGAACGCATTCTCTTGAAATACGAGAAGAAACTGCCCTCGACGAACGTCCGCAAGCTCGTCGTGACTGAGGAGATGGTCGAAGACCCGGAGGGCCAGCTCAAGAATCTCCTGACCAGTGAGGCCCTGCGGGATTTCCAGAGGCAGTTCCTGGCTTCCTCTGGCATTGTGATCTCCTTCACGCAGGAGGCCACGGAGCTGCTCGAGCAGATGGCGGAAGCTTCGGGCAAGAACCTGCGGGATCTTTGCGACGAGCTGTTCAAAGACTACGAATACGGACTCAAACTGTTAGGCAAGCAGCACTTCACTGTGGATGCGGAAACCGTCCGTCGGCCGAAGCAAACGCTCGAGGAGTTGATCAAGCGATCCTACACTGGAGCAAAGGACGCCAGAGCAGCTGCAAATCCGGGCGAGAAGGAGGGGAAAGCGGGGCCGGATGAAATGCCCTCCGCGTAGGCTAGCTGCGCCGCCTTTTGCCTCTGGGTGGTTGTCGCTGAACCCCTTGCAAGCGGCCTGACCTGGCACGAGAGTCACTCGAAACCTGCGTACAAGGGGGCAGGGTTGTGGCTACACCATCAAAGAGCGCCGGACACCCCCTCCGAGGGGTACATTCCGCGGGGAACCGTCACGCATCCGCCGGAGCCGGACCGCGCTTCTGTCAACTATCTATTCGTTTGAGCGGCTCTCCGGCTCACCTGGCCGTGGGTCGGCAAGAACCTGAGTGACCCGTAGCTGGCACAAGTCCATCCGACCAATCTCTTTTCGCCGTCAGTCCTGGGGAAAACAATCCGCGCCGACCCGGCTTCAACGAATTTCTGCACCGACTCAGGAGCATTCCTGCTGAAGGATAGGGAAAAGGTCGTTGGGCCCTTCCAACGGTCTGTACGAGCGGAACGAGGGGTAGTCGTTCGCCGGCCGAACCCGGTGGGAAACCGCACGACAGGCGGCTGGCGAAATGTCTGTGTACACGGTAGGCGCAATCGACTGTACCAGAACGGGAGTTCTAACGCCAAGCCATCCTTGACAATTTGGGGCGTATTTCGTAACCTTGCCGCAGGTTGGTTTCCTCACCATGGAAAGACTGTTTGAGGGCATACCGGGCAGTTGTGTCGCCCAGCGGTTTCGGGCCAGATCCTCGGGGTAGATCGAGCGCGGGGTTTCCGCGCGAAAGCGTTCCAGATCTGGGAGGAAATACCGTGAAAACTGCCAAGTCGGCGTTGCGGCCGTGGGTTCTGCTGTGGGGGATGCTAGCTTCTCTGTTGTGGACGTCCGGCTGCATCTGGCGGCCGGAGGTGCGTGGGCCGGAACATCTGGTCATCGCGATCGGGGACACAACCGAACTCCGCGCAGTGGAGCCTCTGCTTCGACAGGCGGTTGAGCGGACCATTTCCACTCCGCATCCCGAGAAGATCTTTGTGCTTCGTCTCTTCCCCGCTGACAGTCTGCAGCGCTACCTCCATTACCGCCACATCCTGATTGTCGGCACTCTTCAGGCCAAAGGAAAAGCCGGAGAATACATCACAAAGCTGGTGGGCAGGTCCAGGGCACGAGTCGAGCAGGATTCCGCCTACGTGTTCAGCAAGAGGGACGCTTGGGTGCGAGGACAGTTACTGGTGCTCTTCGTCTGCCGCGATTTGCCCACGCTTGAACGACGGCTGAGAGAAAACGGTGAGGTACTGTTCTCTCTGTTCGATGATTTCGTCAACGAACGGGTCAAGAAGCGGATGTACGCCACGCTGGAGCAAAAGAAACTCAACAAGGAGTTGATGGACAAGTACGGGTGGTCGCTCCGAGTGCAACACGACTATTTCGTCGCCCTGGAGAAACCGGGTTTCGTCTTTCTCCGAAGAATGTATCCGGAGCGCTGGCTCTTCGTGTTGTGGGAGAAGACGGACGATCCGTCCAAACTGACGCGAGAATGGGTGCTCGAGAAGCGTCGGTGGGTGGGAGAGGGGTACTACGGCGGGGACCGGATTCTTGATCTGGATTTGCAGGTACAGCAGGTCAATTTCAACGGACGCTACGCGTTGCAGTTCGACGGCATCTGGGAAAACCCTCTCAAGATCGCGGGTGGACCCTGGCGGGCGTACGCTTTCTACGACGAGCCAACGGGGAACCTCTTCCTCATTGACTTAGCCGTATTTGCACCGGACAGGGAACGCAAAATGCCTTTTCTCCGCCAGCTCGACGTAATGGCCCACACATTCCGTACCCGCTATGATCAGGTCGCCGATTGAACTGAGATCGTCGCGCTGGAACGGTGGGCAAGGACCGCTCCGGAGGGAGGAAAAATGAAACGTGTAGCTCTGGTCGTCGGAAGTCAGAGCGACGTGCCTCTCCTGGCTGAATGCAGGAAACACCTGGAATTCTTCGGGATTCCCTATGACGAGTTCGTGCTTTCGGCTCATCGCAATCCGGAAGAGACGGCAGATTTCGCCCGAAGCGCGGAGGGAGCTGGCTACGGCGTGATCATCGCCGCGGCCGGGATGTCTGCAGCTCTCCCCGGGATGATCGCGGCCCACACGACGCTGCCGGTCATCGGTGTGCCCGTACCCAGCTCCGATCTTCAGGGACTCGATTCGCTCCTTTCCATCGCCCAGATGCCCTCAGGCGTCCCAGTGGCTACCATGGCGATCGGCAAAGCCGGAAGCGCAAATGCCGGCGTTCTCGCGGCTCAAATCCTGGCGGTCGAGGAACCCGACCTGCGCGAGAAACTCCACGAATTCAAGAAACTCGGCTGCAAAGTGCCGAAAGAACCGCTTCCTTTCGAGCGTAGGAAATAGTGCCGCTGCCGGCGGTGATCGAGTCACTGCAATAGCAACTCGACGCCTCACGCGAGTCTTCCCTTTTTGACACGACACCGATCCGGCTTGCGTGGAATGCCCACCTCCCCTTCAGTTGTCGCTCGAACAGGCTCGGACGCTACGAAAAGCATTCAGTCCGCTGTGCGCCACAGAACCTACGAGGGGGGCTGCCCAACAGGGGAGCGGAGGAGAGTGTGAAGGACGTCGGCTGGGCTACCGGTTGTTCGGTAGGGTTCCGGCTACAGGCCTAAGGGGGGACGTGTTGGCGGGGGGCTCGTACGTCCCGCAGAGCGCTGCCAGGCTGTGAGGGGCCGGGAGGGAGCCCAGCCATCGGATGGGTCTGCCGATACCAGGAAGGGGAGCCCGGGAAAAGGTGAGAATGAATGACTGAGCGAATCTCCTCGGCCAAATGCGCGGCGGGAGGAAGCGGCGTCTCGAAGGGATTCGCGAGTCGAGACGAGCAGTGCACGTAGGGCTTCGTATTTGGAGCGGAGAGAGGTGGACAGGCGTCGCCAGTAGGAACGGGCAGAGCAGGAGGGAGGCATGCTGGCAAAGTTTTTCAATTTCGAAGAGCTCGGCACCGATTGGCGTACGGAGATCCTCGCGGGCCTCACCACGTTCGTCACGATGGCCTACATCATCATTGTGAATCCAGCGATTCTTGCCGCGGCGGGTATCCCCAAGGGCCCTTCCATGGTAGCGACGATCCTGTCGGCGGCCTTCGGCACGCTCATCATGGGACTGTACGCCCGCCGGCCGTTCGCAATCGCCCCCTACATGGGTGAAAATGCTTTCGTCGCTTTCACCGTGGTGAAGGTCCTTGGCTACAGCTGGCAAACGGCCCTGGGCGCCATCTTCATCGGCGGCGTACTCTTCACCCTGATGACGCTGTTCCGAATCCGCAGCTGGCTCGCCGAGTCGATCCCGCAGAACCTCAAAATCTCCTTTTCGGTCGGCATCGGCCTCTTTTTGACGTTCATCGGCTTGAATGAAACTGGCCTCGTCGTGCTCGGCACGCCGGGAGCACCCGTTCGAATTGGCGACATCACGCAGCCGTCAGCTCTCCTGGCCATCCTTGGTTTTCTGTCCATCGCCATTTTGCTCATGTTCCGGGTCCGCGGAGCAATTCTGCTGGGCATCCTGGGTGTAACGGTGATCTCGTACCTCACGGGCGTCTCCAAGCCGCCGGAATCTCTCGTCAGTGCACCTCCGAGCCTCGCTCCCATCTTCCTGAAACTGGATGTGTTCGGTGCTCTCACCTGGGGCTTCTTCAGCGTCATTCTGACGGTGTTCGTGATGGACTTCGTGGACACCCTGGGCACGCTGATCGGCGTATCGGCCAGGGCCGGCCTGCTGGACGAGAACGGCAATCTGCCCGAGATTGAGAAGCCCATGCTGGCAGACGCCTTAGCCACGGTAGTCGGTGCGCTGCTGGGCACCACCACGACCGGAACCTACGTGGAAAGCGCAGCCGGTATTGAAGAGGGCGGCAAGAGCGGCATGACAGCGGTGGTCGTGGCCTTTCTCTTCCTCCTGTCTCTCTTCTTCGCGCCCTTTTTCACTTCGGTTCCAGCCCACGCCTACGGCCCGGCTTTGATTGTCGTGGGCTTAATGATGCTCCAGTCCACCTCGCAGCTCCGCACCGACGACTTCACCGAGTACGTCCCCGCGTTCGCCGTTGTCGTTCTGATGAGTTTCACCTACAATCTCGGCGTCGGCATGACCAGTGGATTCGTGCTCCACCCACTGCTGAAACTCGTTTCTGGAAAGGCACGAGAAGTGAAGACCGGCATGTGGGTTCTCGGTGTCTTGTCGTTCCTGTTCTACGTGTTCTATCCGTACGAGTAAGGCGCCCACAAGCTTTCTCGCCCTGGGGATGAAACAGGAAATGGATCACCTCGAACGGACCGCGCATCCCAGATGAGACTGGCAAGCGTCGGAACGGTTGTCGACGACCGAATCCTGCACACAGACGGTACTGAGACCCGATCGCTCGGGGGTATCTACTACACCGTGGCCGTAGCAGCCAATCTTTGTCCGCCTGAGTGGGAGATCCTGCCGATTTGTAGGGCGGGGCAAGACATCCTGCCACGTCTCGAGGCGAAACTTGGGCGGTACCCTAACGTCAACCTCCGCTGGGTGCAGCCCAGCCGTCGTGCGAACACTCGGGTGACACTTGTGTACCGCACAGCACTGGAGCGCGATGAGTACACCACACCCCCCATGGCCCCACTCAGCGCTGGAGAGCTTGAGCCCGCCTTGGATACGGATGCTTGTCTCGTCAATTTCATCACCGGCCGAGATGTGAAGCTGAGCGCCTTGTCCTGGTTTGCCGAGCAGTACCTAGGACTACTCTACCTCGATCTTCACTCCCTCACCCTCGGCATTGGCCCCGACGGCAAACGCTACGCGCGGTACCCTCAGCGCTGGCGCTCGTACGCACGTGTTCCGGACGTACTGCAGATGAACGAACGGGAGGCCGCCTGTTTGTCCCGAAAGCCCATGAAGTCAGGGAGCTTTGAGAACGTGATTGCGTTCTTTCGTGACTTTCTGGATTCGTCGCACACTCGCCCCGCGGTAGTCAACGTCACTCTCGGGCCCGCCGGTTCGGCCGTACTCTGGCGATCACCCGACGACGGCGTGCGTGCGCAACGAGTCCCGCCGGCAGCCGTAGAGGTGGTGGATCCGACGGGTTGTGGAGATACATTTGCGGTAGGTTTCCTGTACTCTTACCTCCTGAGGCGAGATCCGGTGGAAGCTGCCCGCTACGCGAACCTGGTAGCGGGCCTGAAGTGTTGTCTCAAAGGCTCCGAGGGACTTCCGAAACTGCGAACACTTCTGGACAGAATGAAGGGGGGCACCGCTGGTCAAAGCTTGATGGAAAGGCCGGCGATATGAAAGTGCTTCTGACCGGGGCAAACGGCCTCCTGGGCCAGAAAGTCCTGCAACTCGCACCAAAGTGGGCCTACGTGATCGCTACAGATCTGCAAGAAGGCCCGGTGGGACGAACGGGCGATTTCCCGTACAGACGCCTCGACATCACCGACGCCAGCGATGTGCGGGGGACAGTCGAACGAACGCTGCCGGACTGGATCATCAACACGGCGGCCTACACCAACGTTGACGGATGCGAAGATCAGCGCGACCTTTGCTGGCGGGTAAACGTGGATGGCGTAGCGAATCTGTGCGCAGGAGCCCGTAGTACGGGAGCCCGGATTTTGCACATCTCCACAGACTACGTGTTCGATGGGGCGGCTGGACCCTACCGGGAGGAAGATCGGCCTAACGCCGCGGGCTACTACGGGAAGAGCAAATTGGAGAGCGAGCGCGTCGTGGAGAAATCTGCGGGCGAGTTCGTGATCGTGCGAACGAATGTCCTTTACGGACAGGCCGAGGGAGTGAGACCCAACTTCGTTCACTGGGTGCTGGGAAAGCTACAGGCCGGCGAGCCATTCAAGGTGGTGACAGACCAAGTGGGAAACCCGACGCTGGCGGACGACCTCGCTGAGGCTCTTTGGACCCTCGCGGCGGCTGAGGCTCGGGGGGTCTACCACCTCGGCGGGGCGGATTTTCTCGACCGCCGCAGCTTCGCCGTGGCGATAGCGGAGGTGTTCGGCCATTCTCCGGCACTGATTGGGCAGATCGCCACTGCTGACTTGGGACAGAAGGCACCGCGCCCCCTCCGAAGCGGTCTGATCTGGGACAAGGCGCGTCGTCGGTACGGGATCCGGATGAAGGGCGTAAGAGAGGGCCTAGCCGTAATGCGAGCTCAACTACAGAATGCACCGTAGTTGTATGGTCGGGAAGATCGGGGTTTAGGATTGGGGCGCTCGGCACGCACAGAGCCGTGCCAGGCGTCCAGGAGAAACGGAACTTTCGAATGGGCGGGGGATTTATTCAGCATGAACGGAACCGGCTGGGCTACCAACCAGGTGGCCAAGGGGCGTTGACCAGCCATTGCGTGAGAACCGGATCTGACTTGTAGCCACATGGACGCTGGAAAGGACCGACAACCCAGGGCGGAGGTCCGAACGAATCCGGACGAGGCCCGCACACTGGTAATCATCCCAACCTACAACGAAGCGGAAAACATCGAACGCCTGCTCGACAGGCTTTTCTCGCAACCGGTGAAAAACCTCAACGTTCTCGTGGTCGACGATTCTTCGCCGGATGGAACGGCGGACATCGTTCGCGGGCTACAGACTGTTTACGACGGGAGGCTCCATCTCCTGAGCCGTCCCGCGAAGCTCGGTCTCGGCTCGGCCTACGTGCTGGGATTCAAATTCGCTTTGGAGCGCCGTTTCGACTTCGTGGTTGAGATGGACGCGGACCTTTCGCACAATCCGGATGATCTCCCGCGTCTGCTCTCCAAGACGGAGGACAACGATGTCGTGATCGGCTCCAGATACGTGACAGGTGTCAACGTGATCAACTGGCCGCTGAAGCGCCTCCTCCTGAGCCTCGGGGGGAATCGGTACGCGCGCCTGGTCACGGGGCTTCCCGTGAAGGATTGCACGAGTGGATTCAAGGTTTACAGACGCGAAGTCCTGCAGCAGTTGGACCTTGACCGTATTC
>CAYXFI010000006.1:31598-37944 GCA_964464205.1 uncultured Cytophagia bacterium | reverse complement strand
TACCGGAAGTAGGGCGCATCCAGTCGGATGTCCGCAATCCGGTCGACGAAGTAGTCGGCCCCGTCCAGATCTTCCGGGCCGAGGGTGGACAACACCGCCAGACACCGCATCCCCGCCGCCTTCGCCGCACGGATCCCCATCGGCGCATTTTCCACCACCAGGCATTCCTCGGGCCGAACCCCCAACCTACGAGCCGCTTCGAGATAGGGGTCGGGATGAGGCTTCCCCCGAGGCACATCCTCGCTGGTCAAGACTACGTCGAACCTGCGGAGCAGTTCCTCCCCCACCGCAGCGGCCATGTTCACCCAAATCGAGCCGGTGACGAGGGCCGTCTTGTACCCCGCCTGCTTCAAGCGGTCGATCAGTTCCGGCACACCCTCGTACGGGCCCGCCTCCGTCGTGCGCCGGTAGTGCTCGCGTTTTTCCTTCAGAACTCGATCCAGCTCTTCCTCCGAGAGCTCCAGCCCGTTCTTGCGGACGATCGCCCGCAGGATCTCAATCGCCGGCTGTCCCTCGTTCAAAGCCACATCCCTTTCTTCCACGCGAGCCCCGTAGCGAGCCAGAACGTGTCGCCACGAGCGGGTGTGGTACGGGAGAGTTCGTGCAATCACACCGTCGAAGTCGAAGAGTACAGCCCGAATCACTCGATCTCCTCCAGTCTCGCGGTGAAGTGGCGCAGAATCGGTGGCTCGTGCACAATGCGCAAACCACGGATCCGCTCTCGCTTCTGGTACAGGTCGACGATCGACTCCGCCACGTAGTTCATGTGCATGGTTGTGTACACGCGCCGCGGGATGGCCAACCGAACCAGTTCCAGTTCCGGGTAAATCGTCTTGCCGGTCTCCGGATCTCTGCGGGCGAACATCAGACTACCGATTTCCACTGCGCGGATGCCGTACTCGCGGTAGAGCGCCACCACGAGGGCCTGGCCCGGAAACTGCGACTGCGGAATGTGGGGGAGAAACGCCTTCGCATCAATGTACACGGCGTGCCCACCCACAGGCCGAACGATCGGGATCCCCGCGTCCATCAGCAGCTGCCCGAGGTAGCGGACCTGCCCGATGCGGAAGCGAAGGTAGTCCTCGTCCAGTACCTCGAGCAGCCCGCGGGCCATCGCCTCCAGATCCCGCCCGGCCAGCCCCCCGTACGTCGGGAAACCCTCGACGAGGATCAGCAGCTGGGTGGCCTTCTCGGCCCACTCGGCGTTGTTCAGCGCCAAGAAGCCACCGATGTTCACGAGCCCGTCCTTCTTCGCACTCATCGTGCAGCCGTCCGCGTAGCTGAACAGCTCTCGGGCGATTGCCCGCACCGATTTCCGCTCGTAGCCGGGCTCCCGCTCTTTGATGAAATAGCAATTCTCCGCGAACCGGCACGCGTCGAGGATCAGCGGGATGCCGTAGCGGTCGAGAAGTTGTCGGGTTTCCCGCACGTTCTGCATCGATACCGGCTGGCCCCCGCCGCTGTTGTTGGTCACGGTGAGCATCGCCAGCGGCACCCGCTCCGGCCCGAGTTCCTCGATGAATCGTTCCAACTTGGCCACGTCGATGTTGCCTTTGAAGGGATGCTCGGAGTACGGATCCTTCCCCTCGTCAATCACTAGGTCCACGGCTATGCCGCCTTTGTGCTCCACATTGGCCCGGGTTGTGTCGAAATGGATGTTGTTTGGCACGTAGTCCCCCGGCTTCACGGCCACCGAGAACAACAGGTTCTCGGCCATCCGGCCCTGGTGCGTCGGAATGATGTGCTCAAATCCGAAGATCTCGCGCACCGTGTGCTCGAGGTGGTAGTAGTTCCGGCTACCCGCGTAGCTCTCGTCCCCGAGCATCAGCCCGGCCCACTGGTTATCGCTCATGGCCGAGGTGCCGCTGTCGGTCAGCAGATCGATGTAGATGCTTTCCGCAGGAATGTTGAATACGTTGTAGCCGGCCTCCCGAATCAGCCGGTCACGTTCCTCTCGCGTGGTCTTGCGGATGCGCTCCACCACCTTGATCTTGAACGGCTCTGCGGGGAAAAGCATGGTTCCTCCCCAAGTTCGTCAATCGGAACTGCGGTCGCCGCCAATCCGTCCGACAGGCGAGGCTCCCGGCCTCGATCGAACGCGGCACCAACACACACCGCGACCCGAAGAGGACTGCACACGCGCTCGGGAACCCTGCGCTTCCCGAGGAGCGCGGGGAACATTTGACTGAGTGACGACGAAGCCTCAACACCTACACAGAACCGAACCCCACCGAAAAGCCGCCCGGAAAAGCGCCCGTCAACAGCCCCCATCCCAGTGGAGAACCACTTGCCACCCCCGCACTTGCCGGACACGGTCAGCCGCGCAACGGCTCAAAGTTCATGAAATCAGCGTGGTGCACGATCACGGACTCCGGGCAGCGGTAACCACCTTCGCCCTCCTTCGCGTGCGTGGCAATGATGTGCACCACCGTGTCCGGAAGTCCGTGCTTCACCGCAAGGCCCGCCCCGCTGAACGGGTGGCGCAGCAACCGTCCGGACTCGCTCTTCTCAAAGCCGTTCGGCCCCTTGCGGAACTCCAGGAGTTTCCCCACGTCGTGCAGTAAGCCCCCAGCTACCAGGTAGTCCATGTTCAGCTCGTAGTAGTCGCAGTAGTATTCGCTCATCACCTTTGCGCTCTCGATCGCCACCCGGGTGACCGCCCGCGTGTGATCGACCAGATTCACACGCGTGTCTGGTATCAGTAGGGTGAAGGGAATCTGAGTCAGTTCATCAACCTCCCATCCACCAGTGCGCACTGCGTCTTCCCAAACATCGAGCACCTTCTCCCGCAGTCCCGAATCAGAAATAAACTCGAGCTCGGGAAATAGCTGGGCGAGCTTTTCGCGCATCCGCTCCTCCTCTTCTCAGTCCTTCCCGCGGTTTTCCACACCGGGGCACGTCGGTGGCGCCTCCGTTCCGTCTTCTCTCACCCGACCGGACACCGAACAATGAAACACCTCACCTCGATCAGCCACCCCGCGTAGGAGACTCCTTTTCCTGGTTCCCCCGCGTGCTGGAGCTTGCTTGCCAGCCCCCATTCTCGACAGCCACCACAGCGGACCTTCACAAGAGCGCTTTGAAATCCCGCACGGCCCGGTCCACACCGACGAGTAGCGCCCGGTTCAGAATGGCCGACCCCACATGAACCTCCTCAATGGCCTCGATGCCCGCCACCTCGGACACATTGGCGTAGTCCAAGCCGCCGCTGGCCGCCACTCCCAACCCCAGCTTCTGCGCCGCCAGGGCAGCGGCGCGCAGCTTTTCGAGCTCCTCGGTCATGTTGTTCACGTCTTCGGACTTGGCGTAGTACCAAGAAAAAAGCTCGACGTAGTCCGCGCCAGCGCGGGCCGCGGCTTTCACCTGCCGGACCTCGGGATCGACGAGCACGCTCACCACCACGCCGTTGGCTCGCAAGCTCGCCACCATCTCTTCCAGGTAATCCCCAGTCGCAGCCACGTCCACCCCGCCGATTTCGCTGTGCACGTCGGGCACGAACGTGACCATGTCCGGCAGCAGAGAAATCGCTTTCTTCAGCAGATCCTCGTCCGGGGCAATCCTCAGATTGAAATGGGAACGCACCATCTCGCGCAACAGCTCCACGTCTCTGTCTTTGATCTCCTTGCGGTCCTCGCGCAGGTGCGCGGTGATGCCGTCCACACCCGCGAGCTCCGCCTGCAACGCAACGGCCACCGGGTCCGGATCCTGCGACTTCTGCAACTCTCGAATCGCGGCCGCGAAATCCACGATCAACGACAAGCGAGCCATCCGTTCCTCCTCGTCTGACAACCGTTCACCGGGCGAGTTCCGAAGCGTACACGAAGCGCACACCCTGCTCCGCCACCTGGGGCAGGAGGTCCATCAGCACCTTCAAAGTCTTCTCACGGGGATGAGCGATCATCACCACCCCGGAGCCCGGCACCGCCTTGCCGAGCAGCTCCCAGAACTTCTTCCGAATCCAGGTTTCGTCATCCTTCGCGTCCAGGAATCCGGAACTCCTCAGGGCAGGTACACCGGCGCGCCTGGCCGCTGCGTAGGCCCTGCTCTGCAACGAAGTGCGGCTGTCCAGGAAATACAATCCGGCCCTGCGCAGCTCCTGCATGACCGCGTCCATCGTCGCCAGGTCGGTCGTGGCCTTCGACCCCTCGTGGTTGTTCATGCCTTTGGCGTTGGGTACGGCATCGATCGCCTTCCGTACACGGGCGGCAATTTCGTCCCGCGGCAACGAAGTGTAGACCGCGAAACCGTTGTCCTCCACCTCACCCTTTTCCGGCTCCATCGGCATGTGTACGATGACCTCCTTCCCCAACGCGCCCGCCAACTCCGCCGCCTCGGCCGAGCGCTTCAACCCGGGAATCACGGCGACCGTGTACTTGTAAGGCAGGGCCAAGAAGTTCTTCAACCGCCGGGACATCCCGTACCCCAGGTCGTCGATCACGAGGGCCACCGCAGGCGCTTCGCCGCCGGTGGTTCGACTCCTTTCGATGATCACAGTGCCACAGGCCTCGCCCCCTTCGCCGAACACCAGTTTCAGCCGCGGCGGCATCATGTCCTCTTTCGCCAGCAGAATCTCCGCCCCCGCCCCGCGCAGAGCGCGCTCCAGTCTGGAATGCACGAGCTGGAGGGGCACAGCCGGAGGAAGCTCCAGCCGCACTACGTCGCCGCGACGCGTAGCGCCCACCGGGCCAAGCGCCAGGCTGTCGAGGACCGACTGCACTGAAGCCCAAAAGGCGCTGGCCCTTTCGCTGCGGACCTGCCCATCCTGCTCGGGCTGCGAAAGCCGCCAGTTCGCAGCCCACAGTAGGGCAGCGGTCACGGTCAGCACGACCACCAGAACCCACTTGCCGCGCTGGTCACCCGCCCGGCTTCCACCGGGGACGCCAACGCGAGAGATTCTGGGCCGTTTGGATCTCGCTACCATGGGGCACTCATCGACCGAAAGCGGCTTTCAAAGCCGACCAGGTAGGGGCGTCACCAGTGGCCCGGTCACTCCAGCGCCAAATGTACCAGTACGAGGTCTTCTCCTCACGCACCAGCCAGAATTCAGCGCGCCCCTCCACGCGTCGCGGTGCGAGCTCCGGCGAAAGGCCGTGATGCGCTTCCAGCGTGTACTCCGTCACCAGCAGCCGTTCCTCACCTTCGCCCACCTGCTCGCTCACCAGGCGAAAATCGAGACGCAGAAGGGAATCATTCGGAACCGCCTGGAAAAGCTGATCCAGATACCGCCGTTCGTGCTCTCGATCCCAGGCGGCGAATAAGTCGGGATACTGCGCCGCCACAGATGGCTCGGGATCGAAACGGAAGGTCCTGCCCGTCAGAGCACTGTCCGAGAGACACCGCACGTAATTCAGCACATGTTCGTCGGACAGGGCGTTCCGGAGATTCTCCAGAACATCTGCGGGCTGGTAGGGCGGAACCCAGCGCGAGCGCGTTTGCACGGGCGGCTCCGCCTCTCGGGTAGCGAACGGGTTCTTGCATCCGCCCAACAACAGGGCGACTGCCGCCACGGCCACCAACAGGCGGCTTCCAAAGACAGGTGAACACTGCAATCCGCAGCCCTCCCACGAAGAGGCGCACAGCACGCCGCGGCGGAGGCGAATCCGACGGTCCCCTCACATCCAGGGCACAAAAACCACCGCTCCGGCTCCCTCAGCTTCCACGGCCTTGCGGAATTTACGGCGCACCCCGCAGGGAATCAAGGCGTTTTGCGGGGCACTGGAACTCCCGTTTCTTCGAAACCAATCGCAGGTGAGCCAAGGGCACCGCGGTCACCCGCGAGCTCAACCAGGGTTGAGCGCCAGCAGATGTGCACTGCTCTGCATACCGCGCCCGACCTCACGCAGGGGCCCCGTCCATCTGGGAAGATCGTGAAAGGCCTTTGACTAACCACAGGGCCCCAGAGAACGTGGCGAATCTTGCGGGGGATGAAGTACTTCTACGCGAGCGGGCAAGCCGGGTGCACACGGAAGTTTAGCTTCGCTTTCCGTGGTTGGACAGTCTCCCGAATCTCGTACACTGCGGCAAGTTCTGCATCCCCTGCGTCGCTGCGTCTTTAGTGGTCTTTGCAGAAACCCCTCCCGGAGCGCAGCGCTGACCACGCATTCTCAGCCGGCTCGTCCGAGCGCCGCGAGAGTCAAACGCTCGACCCGTCTCATTACGGAGTGGAAAGGAGGTGGCTGGGCAACGTGAGGGCCCCACCCTTCACTGGGCGGAGAAGGGCAGCCCAGTTTCAGCCAGGAGTTAGTCAGCAGCGGGCAGGGGGGTCCCTATCCCTTTCAGCGTTTCCCCTTCCAGTCGGGCGACGATCACCGACCCGCAGCTATCGCTCAGCACGTTGACCATCGTCCGG
>CAYXFI010000006.1:0-31498 GCA_964464205.1 uncultured Cytophagia bacterium | reverse complement strand
TCGGGCGACGATCACCGACCCGCAGCTATCGCTCAGCACGTTGACCATCGTCCGGAACATGTCCAGGATCCGATCGACGGCGAGGATGATCCCGACTCCCTCCAGGGGCAGGCCAACCGCTTTCAGAATGATCGACATCATCACCAAGCCGCTCATGGGCACGCTCGCCGCCCCGATGGAAGCGAGCAAGGCCGTCAGCACAATCGTCAGCTGCGCGGCGAAACTGAGGTCGAAGCCGTAGGCCTGGGCAATGAAGATGGTGGCCACGCACTCGTACAACGCCGTGCCGTCCATGTTCACAGTGGCGCCGATGGGCAGCACGAAGCTGGCGATCTTGCGCGACACGCGGGAGTTGCCGGTGACCGCCTGCATCGTCAGAGGCAACGTGACGATCGTGGAGCAGGTGGAAAAGGCGGTAATGAGCGCCGAAGGCATGCCACGGTAGTGCTTGACCGGGTTGATGCGACCCACGAGTGTGAGCAAGAGAGGCAGGTTCACGAAGGCGTGTATCGCCAAGCCCGCAAGCACGATGACGAAGTAGAAGCCGAGCGATCGGAATGCCTCGAATCCCGTACTGGCCACGATCCGGGCCACAATCCCGAAGACGCCGATGGGGGCGCTCCAGACCACGAACTGGGTGAGCTTCATCATCGTGTCGAAGGCCGCCTCGAACACGCCGGCCAACTGCGTGCGGGGCTGTTCGTGCAGGCGCGTCAAGAAGTACCCGAACAGGATGGAGAAGAAGATCACCGGCAGCACGTCGCCCCTGGCCAGCGCCGCGAACGGATTCTCCGGAATGATGTGTAGCAGCAGCTCGCCAACGCCTCGCTGCGCGGCGGCAATGCCTTCGGGCCGCTGCACCAGACCCACGTTGGCACCGACGCCCGGCTTGAACACGTTCACCAACACCTGTCCGGTCAGGATGGCCATCAAGCTGCTGATTACGTAGTAGGTGAACGTCTTGAGCCCCAGACGGCCCAGGCCCTGGGCGCTCCCCACACTCACAACACTAGAAATAATGGACGTGACGATGAGAGGCATGATGGCCATGCGCAGGAGTCGCAGGAAGAGCTCCGCCAACATCCCCGCGAGGGGAAGGATCGGTTCGCCCACCACTTTCCCCGCGATCGCCCCCAGAAGGAATCCCGCGAAGATCAGACGCGTCAGGCTCAGCTTGCCCATTCAGTTCCTCAACACAACCCGCTGTTCCGTACCGTGGCTACCGCACTGTAGAAGCAAACCGGCAGAGGGAGAGACGCCACCCGCAACGGCACCCCATCCCTTTGGGGCGCACGTTCCTGCAGCTGTGACCGTAGGTCCCCGCCCACATGAAGTTCTGGAGGAGCGCGGGCAGGTGCACTGTCGGGAGACGTCTCCGTCCGCAACCCACTACCGTGACACAGACAACACAACCGCCCAACCCCCAGGAATCCGCACGGCATGCACCTCAGCACCGCACCGGTGTAGCGCGATGATCGCCTTCGCCCCCAGGACGCCTACAAGAGCCCCGGCGGCCACATCGCTGGCGAAGTGCGTTCCCGCCGCCACCCGGGCCAGCCCCGTGAACACAGCCACCGCGTAGCCTGAATAGCTCGCAACCCAGGGAGCCCCCCTTCTCCGAACCCGTTGCCGCAATAGTTCAGCCGACGCAAACGCCTGGGACGTGTGCCCGGAGAAAAACGAGGCCCGGGAATCCGACTGTTGCAGAAGGTCCGCTGGCGTATCGCGCGAGTAGGCGTACGGTCTGGCGCGCCCGGTTGCCCACTTGCTGAGCGACGTCAGGCCCCCAACCCAACTTGCGATCTCAAGCTGGACCAGGAACGTGCGCCCCAGTTCGCGCCCATCGCCGTCATCCAGAAGCTCCCACAGGCACGGCAGGGAAAGCGCAGCGGCCAGAGCCAAGTCGCTGGTCCGGTCCCAGGCGGTTGAGTACCTGCGCATGAGC
This sequence comes from uncultured Cytophagia bacterium, assembly GCA_964464205.1. Classification (GTDB taxonomy): domain Bacteria; phylum Zhuqueibacterota; class Zhuqueibacteria; order Oleimicrobiales; family Geothermoviventaceae; genus Zestofontihabitans. The sequence goes on along the minus strand of CAYXFI010000006.1, from coordinate 29,553 downwards.
CAGCGGTCGAACGCCGGCACGGCACTTCGATCGCTGATGACCCGACCGACCGGAGACAATCGTTCTTCCAGCGATCTCGAGGCGATGAAGAACGCGATGCCGAGTCCTGCGACGGCAGCATCCCTGCGCCAGGAAAGGTGCCAGTCTTCCCCCTCCCCCGCCTGCGCCCGGCGACCTGGGGTGAGCATCAGGGCTATCAGGAGAAAGCACGCGGGAACTGGCGGAAAGCGTCGCCAAAGCGCGACCCCCTTTCCAGCGGAGCCGCCGCGCCGGCGCGGACCAGCCGAGGTCGGGCATGCCACCGGTCCCGGATCGACGGTCGGGGGCGGTGCGGCGCTCGGGACCTCACCGCTCACCGCGGACTCCCGCGTAAGCGGCCCCAGGTCATCGCCGCCCGCAAACCCGCTGCGCCAGCGCCGGATCAGAACGAGCTGCCCACGTCGCCGGCCGAGAGGCCGTCTGGCTTGTGCCGCCCGGCCCTGCACCAATCGCCGCATCCGACCGATCCGCGGGCGAGCTACTCGCTCCGCTTCTCACTCCCGCCCCCGACACCGACGATCAACGCCAGGCGCAGGCCTTCCAGATCCAGGTCGGGCACATTCCGAACCCGAACCTCTTCCGCTTTCCACTTAACCTCGTTGAGCGGCAGGATGTATTCGACCCGGAGACCCACCAGCAATCGAGGAGCTTCCTCAGCTTTTGCAAACTTGAAGGTACGGTCGAACTGCACCCCCAGTTTGGCTGCCACCTCTCCTCCTTCCACCCGAGCGATCAGGCGAGGCTCGGCGAGGATGGCGGAAAAATCCTGCTCCACCTGCTCTGGCGCAATCTCCATGCTTAACCCGCCACCCCCGAATCCGGCGAGCAGTACAAACCGGCCGACCCTTTCTCGAGAGAACGCGATCCAACCGAAGTCGAAGAATCCCACGCCCCCCATCACGCGAACTTCACCGGGCGCACCCGGACGGATTTGCCACACGCTGTAGCCCGATCCTCCCAACAGGAACGGTCCCGAAATCCCGAAACCCCATCCCCCCATGCCCGGGAACAGAGACCTGAGCTCCGGGTATCCCGCCGCGGAGAAGGCTCGATTCATCGGCTGGACATCCAGTCTTCCCGCGATGAACGAAAGACCTCCAAATCCTTCCCCTGCACGGGTCAGAGGGGGAATGGCCAAGCTGACAGCCAGAAGCGCGCTCAACACCACACGGACTCTCATACCTCTCCTCCTTTCTCCCAGATGGAACCCCTGACCATGCTTCCAACCAGTTGCAGCTGCTTTCCACCGCTCATCAACCGTAGCGCAGCCAGCGCATCACTTCGGGCAGGGTAGCTCTCTTGCCCACCATCAGAATCCCGACCCGGAAGATGCGACCCACAGCCCACACGGATATCCACAGTGTGGCGAGAAGCAGCCCGATCGATGCCAGAACCTGAACGAGAGAGGGCGGATCCACCGCGATCCGTACGAACATCAGAATGGGAGCGAAAAACGGGATCAGCGACAGCACCACGCTGAGGGTCGTATGCGGCGCGTTGATCACGTAGAACATCGCCAGAAAGGGAACGACCAGCAACATTACAAGGGGAAACTGCAGTTGCTGAGCCTCGCTTTCCGAACTCACCATGGCTCCCAGCGCAGCCCAAAGCGTGGAGTACAGCAGGTAGCCGAGGATGAAAAAGAGCAGGAAGGAGAAGATCACCAGTGGGGAAAGAGAGGGGAACTCCATCCCCGGTCCAAGCTGACCCTGCACCCAACCCGCCCCGAACATGAAGGCGACGACGAGGGTCAAAATCCAGATGACGTACTGCAGCAATCCCACCGAGCCGACGCCGAGAATCTTCCCCGCCATGAGCTGCCCGGGCCGCACGAGGGAGAGGATGATCTCGACGGCCCGTGAGCTCTTTTCTTCGATCACGGCGCGCATTACAAACGTGCCGTAGAAAATCATTGTCATGTACAGAGAAAACACGAGCAGGTAGATCAACAGGAACTCCGCACCGCCGCTGCGCGCCTGAGCTCCCCGTTTCGACACCTTGAACGTGCGCAGACGGAGCTCCCGGGTTAGCTCCTGCACCAGTTGCGGCTCCAACCCGCGATCGATGAGTCGGATCTCCACGATCGCCTCGGACACCCGCGAACGGATGGCCTCGTTCCTCTCGAATCCGGAAACGCTCTTCGCGTACAGCTCGACGAAGCTTCTGCCAGTCTCAATCGCAGCAGCAGGTACAACGACCACTGCATCGTATTCCTCTTCCCGTACGCCGTCCAGAAGCTTCTCCCTGACGGTAGCCAGGTTCGCCGAGTCGACTTCGACGATGTGAAACTGGTACCGATCGCCTTTGCGCTGGAGAACGCTTGCCTCTCTCAATCGGCCCGTCAGATCCACCAGCGCCACGCATTGCTCCTTCGCCTGGCTCAGATGTATGAAGAGTCCCGGCAAAAAACTCAACCCGACGACGATGATTGGGAGAGCCAGGGTCCCAATCCAGAAGCCCTTGCCCCGGACTCTTTGCAGGAACTCCTTGTGCACAAGTACCAGAACCTTCCTCACGACGCACCCTCCCCGGACTGGCCCTTCACGACGGCGATGAAAATCTCGTTCAGGCTCGGCTCTCGCACTTCGAACCGTCGCACGCTTACTTCTCTCAACGCCCGTTCCAAGACCTGCTGCGGGCTCACGCCGCTGGCCGGGCGGATCTCCACGTAGTGACCGTAGTCGTCGAAGGAGTCCACCACACTTCGGTCGGAGAGGAACGTCGGCTGCCCGTCGTATTCCAGCACGAGCCTTTGCTCCCCAAATTCCCGTTTGACCTCAGCAAGCGATCCGGTGAGAACCGCCTTGCCGTGGTTGATCAAGCAGATCTCGTCGCACAGCTTCTCCACCTGCTCCATCAGGTGAGTGGACAGGATGAGGCTGGTGCCCGAACGTACGAGCTCCAGCATTACGTCCTTCGCCTCCGCGGCGCTCACTGGGTCCAGCCCGGTGAAGGGTTCATCCAGGATCACAAGCTCCGGCCGATGAAGGATGGCAGCGATGAACAGCACTTTTTGTTGCATCCCCTTCGAGAGCTCCTCAACCTTCCTCCCCGACCACTCCCCCAACCCGAACCGTTCCAACCATTGGTTGACGCTCCGCCGGGCCTCATCCCTACGCATCCCTTTCAGGACTGCGATCATTTCCAGCACTTCGCCCACCGGCAGTTTCGGGTACAGCCCTCGTTCCTCCGGCAGGTAGCCGACGCGTTCGAGCACGCCGTTCCGGTTCGGCTGGCCGAGGATCCGAATTTCCCCCGTGTCCGGACCGATGATGTTCATGATCATTCGGATGGTTGTAGTCTTGCCGGCGCCGTTCGGCCCGAGCAGCCCGAACACCCGACCGGCTTCCACCGAAAAGCTCAAATCGTCCACCGCCCGCACGTCGCCAAAGCTCTTGGATACGTCTGTAAGCTCGAGAACCTTCAAAGCTTCCCTCCTGCGCTCTCCACAGTCTCCCTCACTCCGCCCCACGCTCGCGCAGCGCTGGCGCCCGTCTTCGGTCCGCAGGTCGCGCCAAGGTAGCGAAAACGACTCGCAATGTCAACGCCTCGGTCGCCGGAGATCGGCGGCAGGCACCCTCCGGAGCCATTGCCACCGCAATCAAGGGCCAGCAGCGTTGCCCCTTGCGGCACGGCGAACGCAGAGAGTGGCTTCCCGACCGGGCCGAGGCGCCATTCCAGAGAGTGACACAACGTGGAAGTAGTGAAAAAATTCGTGAAAAACTTGCAAACACTCCCACTATCCCCTAAATTTGTGGCGCCTCGACTGGTGCGATCACAGATCTCCCTCTTCCACCGAAACGTTCACCTGGCCCGATGATACGACGAACTACTTCCGCGAGTTGCACGGACAGGAGCACTCGCTGGCCGCAACACGACCACCGACCTAAAGGACCCGAGATGTACCTACTCTTTTGGCTTCTAATCTTTCCTTTACTCGTGGGCCGTGCTCCTGCGTTGTACGCGGACGGGTCGGACGTCCGTTTCGTCGTACTGGCTGACACCGCGATCGAGGTGCACGTCGGCGAGGAGCTGTTCACCACGTGGCGCAGCCAGGGCATCCTGAACGGCGTCCGCCTGACCCGCCCGGTGCTCTGGCCCGTGCTTTCCCCGCGTGGGAATCCCGTCACACGCTGCTGGCCCCTGGCCAGCTGCCCCCTGGACGAGCCGATGGATCACCCGCACCACCAGGGCCTGTGGCTCGCGTTCGGCAAGCTGGTGGTAGGTGACGAAGACACCGTCGACACCTGGGCGGTCTACCGCAAACTCCCCTGGGGACCTGAGAGCACCACGCGCTACCGGCCCGGTGAACGGGGTTACGTAGAATGCCTCCACACAGCCCTCGATTCGGCCAATGGGATTTTGTCCGTAGAATGCATCTGGAAATTCGAGACTACCCGGCAGCCCTTCCTCGAAGAGCACCGCCGCATGCGCTTCCTGGCAGCCCACGACTGGAGGGCCATCGATTTCGTCATCCGTCTGAAAGCGCTGGAGCGTCCGGTTACGTTTTTGGACTCAAAGGAAGGCTTCCTGGCTGTGCGGGTGGGCGGGGACCTGCGAGAGCAGCGTGACGGAGCGTCGCACCAACCTGGCAGGAATCCCGGCGACGCCTGCTATTTGAACGCCTTCGGAGCACGCAGGGAGAAAGAGGTTTGGGGCAGGCGATCGCCGTGGATGGCACTGCTGGGAACCCTCCGAGCCGGGGAACCTTTGACGATCGTCTTCATGGATCACCCCGATAACGTGAACCACCCCAGCCCGTGGATGGCGAGGGGCTACGGTCTCTTCGCGGTGAACCCGTTCGGACTTGCGGATTTCACGGGCGGCAAACAACACTTCAACTTTCGACTTCCCGCTGGAGGAAGCGTCACTTTCAAGTATGAGATCTTGTTCTACTCGGCACACCTGGCTCCCGAGGAGATTGAAAAGCTGTACGAGGAGTTCGTCTGCACTCGGCGATGAAGCAGGCAAGTTCCAAGCGGCGCACGATAAGAGAAAGAGCGGTGGCCACTGCCCGATAGTTGGGCTGAACCGGAAGCACCAGGTCTTCGGTTAGCGTCGGTACCAGAGGAGCATACGAACACGCTTTAGCTCAGCACAGCGGTTCCGAGTCTTCTCCGTTGAGCCCGTAGGCTTTCGGCCGCGCGGAACCCTTATTCGATTGCCGAGCTCGTTTGAGCGAAGCCCCTCGGTTTCCTGGTGCGCTTGTCTCTACGGGGTTGCGCCGCGATCCTTCGATCCACCGGTCAGTCTCCGGGCGTCGGTGAAGAGATCGCAACTTCCCAGGCGAGGATGTCGTAGCCAAACCAACCAAGGAGGGACCTATGAATCAGAAACCAACCGGAAAGGAAGACCACAGCATCAGTCTCGCGGACGCTGCGAAGTTCACCGCCAGGTTTCGCGCCAAGGCGGAGAAAGGCACGGTCATCGGCGGCTACTTTGGCCGGGACGCCATCGAGAAAATCCTGGCCCAGGAGGGATGCATCGGCATCCGCTACTACTTCGCAGAAACGGACGATGGCAAACCTACGCTCGTGCTCGTCGGAGTCGACGCGGACGGCAACGACATGGCGAAAGGCGTGCTTGCAGAGGTATCGTGGCCCTGCCCGCCCTTCTGCGGTGAGCAGAACACCCTGAACAGCTAGGTAGTCATGGGTTTCATCTGGCAATACCCACTCAATTTCATCTCGACGGCCTCGGCGTTCGTGCCCGCATTCGTGGCCGTCACTGTGTGGAGCGCGCTGAAGCGCGACATGCAGGTGCTAGCCGGTCTGCTGATCTTCTACCTAGCTGTCGACCTGGCTTCGATGGTCCTGGCCATGCATCACGTCCGCAACTTGTGGCTCAGCACGCTGGTCTACCCGGTGGACTTCGGCGTGATGTTGTGGCTGTTCGCGGAGTGGGAGAGCAACCCGCTGGGCCGTCGAGTCCTGCGGGTTGCTATTCCGTTGAGTTTCCTCGCCTGGATACTGATCCAGACGCGGATCGGAGGCATCAACCAGTTCAACTACATCGGCCGTCCGCTGCAATGTGTTGTCCTGGTCAGCTTGTCCATTCGTCTCTTGCAGCGGCTTGGAATTCACGGCCACAGCGATCTGTGGAAGGACTACCGGTTCTGGGTAGGCCTCGCGGTCCTCGTCTCGTCGAGCGGTTCGGTTTTTGCATATACCCTGGGGTTTCTCATCGAGACGCAGTACATGCGCCAGATTTGGGGGTCACATTTGTTGACAAACACACTGGCAAATCTACTCTTCGCGGGAGGCTTCTGGTGCCTACGGCGCCCGGCGACTACTGGTGGGTCGTCCTGATCGGCACGACTGTCATCGGCGTGCTTGTCCTGGGATTTCTTGCTACACTGTTGATCGCCAACAGGCGACTGAGAGAGGAACACGACTTCAGCGAGACCATCCTTCGAGAGGCGCCAGCAGCCATCGTGGTGTTGAACGCGAACGGCGAGGTTATCCGCGCCAACGAACTGGCCAGCCGTGTTCTGGGCAACGATCGGGAATCGCTCATTGGCAAACCGCTCACGGAGATTCCAGCGCTCGAAAACGTCCTCGGGCCCAAGTGGGAAAATCTCCTCCATGACGACACCACTACGTTTGAGAGCTCGATGGAACTAAGCACCCCCCAGGGTGAAACCCGCGAACTGAACTGGACTTTCACTGCACTCGACGGGCCCACGGCTTCAGTGCGATGGATTGTCGGGATCGGGGTTGACCTGACGGAGCGCAAACAGCTCGAGCGGCTGCTGTTCGAAGCCCAGAAGATGGAGGCCATCGGTCGACTGGCCGGCGGTGTGGCGCACGATTTCAACAACATGCTCACGGCGATCATGGGCTACTGCTATTCGCTGGAAAAACACCTCAGCAACGACAGCAAAGCCGCTGAGGTAGTGCGCGAGATCGACAGCACCGCTGAGCGGGCGGGTCGACTCACGCGGCAGCTCCTCGCCTTCAGCCGGAGGCAGGTTTTCGAGCCCAAACCCCTGGTGCTCCGCGAAGTCATCCTCGGCTTCGAGCGGATGGTCCGCGGGCTGCTTGGCGAGACCGTCGAGGTCCACTTTGAGCTGGACGAGGCCGACGGGAAAATCAAGGCCGATCCAGCTCAGATCGAGCGCATCCTGGTCAATCTCGTCCTCAACGCAAGGGACGCGATGCCCGATGGAGGCGCCCTTTTCATTCGTAGCAAGCAGCTGGAAGCTGAAGCCGACTTCTGCCGAAAGCGCCCGCCCCTTCAGCCAGGTCAGTACTACCTCCTCGAAGTCGAGGACACCGGGGTCGGCATGGACGAGGAAACTCTGTCGCATATTTTCGAACCATTCTTCACAACCAAAGCCCCCGGCGAAGGAACGGGTTTGGGCCTCGCCACCGTGTACGGGCTCGTCCGGCAATTGAAGGGATACATCTTTGTGCACAGCAAGCCCGGCGAAGGGACCCGCTTCGAGATCTTCCTTCCGCTCATTGCCGACGACGATCCGCTGGCACCACCCGGCACGGAGTCGTGTTCCGGCAGGCTCACCGGCACTGTACTCGTAGCGGAAGACAACCCGCAGGTTCGCTCCCTTGCTGCGGAGACCCTGCGCGAAAAGGGGGCCAAGGTCTACGAAGCGGCTGATGGTCGCGAGGCACTGAAACAAGCTGAGCTCCTGAACCATGAAATCGACCTACTCATCACCGACGTCGTGATGCCCCAGATGAGCGGGCGCGAACTGGCTCAGCGACTTTCGTCCCGAAACGGAAGCCTGAAAGTCCTCTACATTTCCGGATACCCGGAAGACACCGTCAGGAAACGGGGTTTGGTGGAAACCAACGCCTTTGTCTTGGCGAAGCCATTTGCGCCGAACGAATTACTGGGTGCCGTGGCCAGAACTCTCGAGTCCGGTCCAAGGCGTGAAGACACCCGGGAATGACTCCAGAGCGCCGGCCCTCTGAAACCGCGTCCCGTACTGCAGTGGGGCAAAAGCTTTACAAAACGTGGGCGATGGCTCGGGAAAAACCGCGTCTTGTCTCGGTCAAATTCCGCGATGCGCGGAAACCGACGGTAGTTTAGCATCACCGACGGCCCGGGAACGATTGACGGGTAGAAAAGCAGCCTGAGGGGAGGTGATCCGGACGCCCGGGGGAACGGGGTGATATGCTCAGTCTCAGATGCGGGGCGACCAGCTGCAACTTAGGGAACGCAGCGCAGCATGGAGGTAACAGCATGCATGAGACTGATACTCGTGACCTCGGGAAGGAATATAGGGTGCTGCTCGTGGAAGATGAAGAGGGGGTCCGCACTTCTCTGGCGGAGGTTCTTCGGGACAACGGCTACCGGGTCCACCTGGCTACCGACGGTCCCACCGCCCTGGCACTGGCTGAAGGCGAAACCTCACCGTTCGACGTGCTAATCACCGACGTCGTACTGCCCCGCATGTCCGGTCAAGAACTCGCCGAACGGCTGCGCGAGAAGAATCCGCAGCTCTGCGTGGTCTACATCTCCGGCCGACTCCAGAATGGACCCTCCGCCGCACGGGGCGACGAGGAATGCTCCGTGTACTTGGAGAAGCCCTTCCGGCCCACGCTCCTCCTATCCACCCTGCGAGAGCTCCTCGGCAGCCGCTGCCGAGTGTAGTCCGGGGACGCCACCCCCAACGGGGGCAACGCAAAGGGGGCACGAACCTCCGACAACCGCCTACGGGCAAGGCCGCAGAGAAATTCGAGCGGAGGTTACGCTACCGGGCAACCGCGAGAGAATAGCAGAAGAGGGAGCTCCGTTCCGACCCCTCAGCTTGGCGAGGACGTCGGTCTCCCGATCGTTCGTGTGACACGGCCCAGTGTCGCACGAGGGCTGCTCTCCGCCAGGTGATTTTCCCCCTGGGTCACAATCAACTGGACCGGCGTGCAATGCTTTTCCCCCCACAGCTGATTCTGTACGGTACTTCTACTCCAACTGGCCCGCCACGCGCAACCGATTGGTCGCCCGCGCCAGCGCTGCCCTCGCCCTGTCCACGTCCACGTCTGGCCCGCGCTCACGCAGGCGCTTCTCCGCCCGTTCCTTGGCAGCAAGGGCTCTGGCCACGTCGATCTGGTCTTCCCTCTCCGCCGTCTCCGCCAGGATGATCACTCGGTTGGGCAGAACCTCCGCAAAGCCACCCGTAGTGGCGAACCGAACCACTTCACCAGCCCGGCGCACTCGGATCTCACCGATCTGCAGCGCCGTCATCAGTGGGGTGTGGCCTGGCAGGACCCCAAAGTATCCATCCACGCCAGGGGCGCGCACGGCTTCAACCCGATCCGAAAAGACCGTACCCCTCGGCGTCACGATCTCGAGCTGGAGATTTTTCTCCTCTGGCATAGCTGGTTCCGCCCCTACGCACTCTGCAACCGCTTGGCCTTCTCGATCGCCTCGTCGATGGTACCGACCATGTAGAACGCCTGTTCGGGCAAATCGTCGTACTCGCCCTCAATGATGCCTTTGAAACCCCGGATCGTCTCTTCGAGCGGTACGAACTTGCCGGGCTGACCGGTGAATTCCTCCGCTACATGGAACGGCTGCGAGAGGAAACGCTGAATCTTCCGCGCCCGAGCCACGATCAATTTGTCCTCATCGGTGAGTTCGTCCATGCCCAGGATGGCAATGATGTCCTGCAGATCTTTGTAACGTTGGAGGATCTGCTGCACTGTACGGGCGACGTAGTAGTGCTCTTCCCCCACAATCCGCGGGTCGAGGATGCGGGAGGTGGAGTCGAGGGGATCCACGGCCGGGTAAATTCCCAGCTCCGCGATCTGGCGCGAAAGCACGGTAGTGGCGTCGAGGTGCGCGAACGTGGTGGCCGGAGCAGGATCGGTGATGTCATCCGCGGGGACATAGATGGCCTGCACCGAAGTGATCGAACCGCGCTTGGTGGAGGCGATGCGCTCCTGAAGCTGGCCCATCTCCGTGGCGAGCGTGGGCTGATACCCCACCGCCGACGGCATGCGGCCGAGCAGTGCCGAGACCTCCGAGCCAGCCTGCGTGAAGCGGAAAATATTGTCTATGAAAAGCAGCACGTCCTTCCCCTCGACATCGCGGAAGTACTCCGCGATGGTCAGCGCGGACAGACCAACCCGCATTCGGGCCCCCGGTGGCTCGTTCATCTGCCCGAACACCAAAGCGATCCGCGACTGTTTGAGGGCCTCGAAGTCTACGTCTTTTGGATCACGGGTCTGAATGAATTCCTTGGCCTTGGGTCCGTAGTTGATCACGCCGGAGCTGATCATCTCCAGCCAGAGATCGTTGCCCTCGCGGGTGCGTTCGCCCACACCGCCGAAAACCGACACGCCTCCGTGGTACTTGGCCACGTTGTTGATCAGCTCCATGATGAGGACCGTTTTTCCGACGCCGGCACCCCCGAACAGGCCTACCTTGCCGCCCTTAACGTAGGGCTCGATCAAGTCGATGACCTTGATCCCCGTCTCGAACATCTCGTAGCTGGTGCTCATCTCCTCCAGAGACGGGGGATCGCGGTGGATCGGAAAGTGCTCCTTCGCTTCGATGGGACCGAGCTCGTCAATGGGCTCACCGATCAGATTCATAAGGCGGCCGAGGGTCTCGGGCCCCACCGGCATGGCAATGGGCTTGCCCGTGTCGCGCACCTCCATCCCACGCACCAGCCCATCGGTCGAGTCCATGGCCACGCAACGCGCGGTGTCTTCGCCCAAATGCTGAGCCACCTCCAGCACTAAGCGAGACCCGTCCGGCCGCGTGAGCTCCAGCGCATTCAGAATTTCGGGCAACCGGCTATCCTCAAAACGCACGTCCACCACAGGACCGATAATCTGCACGATCTTCCCGACGTTCATCGAATGCTACCCCGTTCGTTACACCTTCAAAGCTTCCGCGCCACTCACAATCTCGATGATCTCCTTCGTGATCGACGCTTGCCGCGCTCTGTTGTAGTACAGGATGAGGTTCTGAATCATCTCTTCCGCGTTGTCCGTAGCCGCCTCCATCGCCGTCATCCGGGCTCCCTGCTCGGCGGCGTAAGACTCCAGGAGGATGTGCCACATGCGAATGTTCAGGTAGCGGTCCAGGAGCGGATCGAGGATGGCTTCGGGGCTAGGTTCAAAAATGTAGTCCGTGGGGTGTTTTTCCACCTCCGGCAAGGCCGGGCGGATGGGCAGCAACTGTTCCACTACGATCCGCTGCTGGGCGGCGGACTTGAATTCGTTGTACACGACGTAAATGTGGTCGAGCTCTTCCGCCAGAAACTTCTGCTTGACCAGGCTCGCGATAGCGGCAGCGTGGGAGAAAGCCAGCTCGTTGAAGAAGTTGTAGTACTCGCCAAGCACTGGAAGTTCCTGCTTGGCGAAGTGGTCGCGGACCTTTCGGCCCACTGCAACCACACCCACAGCTCTGTCGCCGTGGGCCGCAATCTCCTGGTGGGCCCGACGCAGGATGTTGGTGTTGAAACTACCGCACAGGCCCCGATCGCCCGCTACCACCACAAGTCCGACGCGTTGCGGATCGCGCTCGGCTAGCAGGGGGTGGAGAGAGCGGTCCACGCGAGCCGCGACGCTGCCCAGAACCTGCATGATCCGGTAAGAATAGGGTCGCGCTGCGTATAGCCGCTCCTGGGCACGGCGCAGCTTGGCAGCAGCCACCATTTTCATCGCCTTGGTGATCTGCTGCGTGCTTTGTACACTCGCGATCCTGCGTTTGATGTCCCGGAGCGAAGCCATGGCTTACGATTCCGTGTAGGTCCGAATGAATTCGCCGCAGGCGTCGTGCATCCGCTTCTCGAGATCCTCGCAGATCTCCTTCTTCTCCGCGATCTCGCGTAAGATCTCGGGGTGGGAAGTTTCGAGGAAACGATAGTAGTCTTTCTCCAGGGCCTGCACCTTCTCGACTGGGACCGAGTCCAAGTAACCGTGCACGCCGAGGAAGATGAAGGCCACCTGCTTTTCAACGGGCAGCGGTTCGTACTGGTTCTGCTTCAGCACCTCCACCATCCGCTGTCCCCGGCGGATCTGAGCCAGGGTCGCCTTGTCGAGATCGGAGCCAAATTTGGCGAAGGCTTCCAGCTCGCGGTACTGCGCCATTTCCAGGCGCAACCGGCCCGCGACCTGTTTCATGGCCTTGATCTGGGCGTTGCCGCCCACTCGGGAAACCGAGATGCCCACATTGATCGCTGGCCGTTGTCCCGCGTAGAACAATGACGGTTCGAGGTAAATCTGGCCGTCGGTGATGCTGATGACGTTTGTCGGGATGTATGCGGAGTAGTCACCGGCTTGAGTTTCGATGATGGGCAAGGCAGTCAGAGAGCCACCACCGTACTTGTCCGACATTTTGGCGGCGCGCTCGAGCAGGCGCGAGTGCAGGTAGAAAATATCGCCCGGATATGCCTCACGACCCGGCGGTCGGCGGAGCAGGAGCGACATCTGCCGGTAGGCCCAGGCGTGCTTGGAGAGATCATCGTACACCGCCAGTGCATGCCGCCCGCTGTCGCGGAAGTACTCGCCCATTGCGGCGCCTGCGTACGGTGCAACGAAGAGGAGCGGTGCCGGGTCCTCCGCCGTGGAGGCCACCACGATCGTATGTTCCATCGCCCCGTAATCCTCGAGCGTCTTCACCACGCGGGCGATCGTGGAACCCTTTTGGCCAATCGCCACGTAGATGCAGATCACATCCTGCCCCTTCTGGTTGATGATCGTGTCGATGACGATGGCCGTCTTGCCCGTCTGACGGTCCCCGATGATCAGCTCCCGCTGCCCCCGACCAATGGGGATCATCGAGTCGATGGCCTTCAGGCCGGTTTGTAGAGGCTCCTTCACCGGCTGGCGGAGCACCACTCCGGGCGCCTTGCGCTCCACGGGGCTGAAGTGCTTGGCGTTGATCGGGCCTTTGCCGTCCAGGGGACGCCCGAGAGGATCTACGACGCGACCGATCAGCTCTTCACCCACGGGCACCTGCAGAATGCGACCGGTGCGCCGCACTGTGTCCCCTTCTTTCACCAAACGATCCGGCCCGAACAGAACGCACCCGACGTTGTCCTCCTCCAGGTTGAGCGCCATCCCCATCACGTCGTTGGGGAATTCCACCAGCTCGCTGGCCATCACATTCTCGAGGCCGTAGACGCGGGCGATGCCGTCGCCCACCTGGATGACTTCGCCAACTTCTTCTACTTCAGCAACCTGTTCGAAGCCTTCGATCTGCTGCCGAATGATTCGGGTGATCTCATCAGGTCTGATTTCCATCCCGCACCTCTACGTTCTGCTCTCCTGGCAAACTTGCCGCGAGCAGCTCCTCCCGCATCCTCTCCAACCTGCGTCGCAGGCTGGCATCGTACACCTTGCCGTCCACACGGATCACTACGCCCCCAAGGATGTCCGGGTCCACCCGGGTACGCAACTTCACCTCGGCGCCGAGCATCTCGGACATATTCCGGCCGAGTTGCTCGACCAGTTCTTCTTCAAGCGGAACCGCCGTGGTAGTCTCGGCACGGATACGCCCGAGTTTCCGGTCGAGCAATCGGCTATACTCAGTTCGGATCTCCGGCAGAAGGGACTCCCTCCCCGTGTGAATCAGCAAAGTGAGAAAGCGCAGGAAAAGATCGCTGAAGCGACCGTCAGCCAAGCGCTCCACCAACTCGCGTTTCTTGGAACGCTCGATCTCGGGGGACAGAAGGATCAGACGCAGCTTCGGCACCTGATCCAGGGAAGCTACAAAAGCTTCCAACTCCCCGGCGACCTCCTCCATTTTGCCGGCATCCGCCGCGCTTTCCAGCAAAGCCCTTGCGTAGCGCCTCGCCAGTGCTGTTGCCCTCACGAGAGTCCCTTCATCTCTTGAATCGCTTCCTCCACAAGCCGACGATGCTCTTCCCTGCTGAGCGTTTTCCGGATCACCTTGGAAGCCGCCGCGATGGACAGGTCCACGGCGAGATTCCGTATCTCTTCGATGGCCTTGTCGCGGCTCAGGGCGATCTCGCGTTTGGCCCGCTCCAGCATCTGTTCGGCTTCCGCTCTCGCATTGGCCAGGATCTCTTGCCGCGTGGCCTCCGCCGCCTTCCTGCTCTGATCCAGAATCTGCTGGGCCTCCTTGCGAGCCGACTCCAGCATGTCGCGCTGCTTTTGGAGCAGCTCTTCCGATTCCCTCCTCGCCTTTTCAGCGCTTTCGAGGCTCTCCTGGATGCGTTTCTCGCGTTCCTCCAGGGCGCCCAGGATCGGTTTCCAGGCCAGCTTCTTGAGGATGTACACGAGCAGCAGGAAAGTGACGACGGTGTAGAAGATCAATCCTGGATTGATTTTCAGGAGCATCGGTCAAACCTTGCTTTCTCACGCAGCCTTCGCCAGAAAGACGAGCAGCACGCTGACGATCACGGAGAACAGGGCGATACCTTCGATCATGGCCGCCGTGAGGATCATCATGCCGCGAATGTCGCCCGCGGCTTCAGGCTGCCGCGCTGTGCCTTCCATCGCAGCGCTCGCCAGCCGGGCAATGCCGTAACCGCCGCCAATCGTCGCCAGTCCCGCGCCGATTCCCGCTGCCAAATACGCCAACGCCAGAGACCACATGCTAACCTCCTCCGTTTGACTTGGTTCGCTGGTTCTTCCTAAACTCCAGTCGTCCCGCCGTTCGTCAGTGCTCTTCCGCGAGGGCTAGTCCGATGAAGACCGCCGACAGCATCGTGAAAATGTACGCTTGAATAAAGGCGATCAGAAGCGCCAGAAGCTCGATCGCCGCTGCAGCCGGGACCGAGATGAAAGCGATCAACACGCTGCGGAAGATGAAAATGAGGCCCAGGAGGGTGAAAACCACCATGTGGTCGGCCACCATGTTCGCGAAAAGACGGATGGCCAAGGCAAAGTGCTTGGTGAATAGCCCCATCACTTCGGCCACGAACAGAATCGGCACGACGAAACCCGGGATGCCCGGCGGGATGAAACTGCGCAGATAGCCCAGCGGGCCTTTTCGTAGAATCGCCGCGCCCTGCCCCAGGACGAACGTGAGCACAGCCAGCGTGGCCGTCACACTGATGTTCGACGTGGCCGTGGCCCCCATGGGCACGAGCCCCAGCAGGTTCATCGTGAGTATGAAGAAGAAAACCGTGAGCAGGTAGGGGGCGAAACGATCCGCGTCGTGACCGAGGTAGGGCTTGAGGACGTCGTCCCGCAGGAACACCACGATGGCTTCGAGGAAGTTGGCCAGCCCTCGAGGCACGAGCCCCGCACCACGACGAGAGAGAGCAAAAAGGAAAACCAAAACCAGCGCGGCGATCCAGATCATCAGGACGTGCTTGGTGATCGAGAGATCGACCCCCAGCACTTTCGGGAGGGGAATCAGGACGTGATCGGTCACCTCTTCGAGGATGAAATCGGCTCCCCCCTCGCCGTGCTCGCCTCCGTGCTCCGCTACCTTCTCAACGAACGCCCATAAACCAGCAGCACCCAACGTGAGCGTCAACGAGAACCCTCCTGGTCAGACTTTTCCTCGCTTCAGGTTCTGATGAATTGTCCACACCTCCACGATCTCGAACGTCAAATAGCTCACGGAAAGAGCGATGAAGAACGTCACCAACGGGATCTGCAGATTCTTCACGATCCAGATGAGAACCAGAGCAATCACCACAAGCCGGGCGGCCATTCCGCCCACGAGCGTCCCCATGAACAGCTTGGGCGAGCGCCCAAACGCCCACCGATTTGCCAGATACCCCCCAGCGATGCTGAAAAAACTCAATCCCACCGCCGCCGCAAGACTGATCAAGTGCGGTCCGGCCGGGCGAAAATGGGATGCAATCCCTGTGCCGAAAAGGACAAGGAGCACGACGGCTGCTACCACGAGTCGCTTCAGCAGAGCCAAGTACGCACCATCCCTCGTGCGCTACTTCCGCTTCCCGTACACCGTCCGGTAGATCGAGAACAAGCCTCCCGCCATCCCAATCATGCTACCCAGCAGAGTGAAAAGCGGCAGTACGCCCAGCTTCATGTCGAGCTTGTAACCGCCGACCAGACCGAGCAGCACCATCAGGGCCAGGCGGAAACCCAGATCCAGGTACGGCCCGATCTGTTTGAAGGCCTTGTAGTCCAACACGGCACCCAAAAGCCGAGATTAAGCAACGCAACACTCCGCCCCCGAGTTCCAACCGAGTGAGCGAAAAGCGACCACTCCCCTACAGGTCTCGGCCGACAGGGAGCAGCCGCTTTGGATCGGGCGAACTACCGTTCTTCGACCGATTACCCCCACCCCTTCGCCATTGGATCAATGGACATTGCCACGCGCTCTACCGCCAGCACCTCCATCTCATTGCTTGCTCTTTTCCTGCATCACCGGGGAAGCCATTCCCGTCTCCGCTTTCATGCTGCACTGTCCGTCGAACACAGCCCCCTCATCGATTACCAGCTTGCCGGTCTTGAGATCGCCCGTGAAAGTGGAGGTGGACTCGAGCACAACCCGCCCCGTGGCGTCGATCTTGCCGTTCACCTTGCCGCCAACCACCACGTTCTTGGCCGTCAGGTCGCCCTCCACCACTCCGTCTTTGCCGACTACGATCGTGTCGCTACTCTTCACGCTCCCCTTCACGCGTCCGTCCACGCGAATGCTGCTTTGCACTTCGAGTTTTCCCTCGAGAACAGCCCCCCTCCCGATGATCGAATTCAGCTCGCCAACCCCCGCCAGGCTGTTCTCTTCTCGCTTCGCCATTTCGCCCTCTCCTGTCGGTTGCTCCCTCCGGCTTCTCCCTCAGCTTCCGCGCGCCTCCCTCTCCGGTTTCTCCGCCTGACGCGCAAAAGCCAGCAGATACTCCTTCGGATCCTGCGGCTTCCCGTTCAACCAGATCTCGAAGTGCAGATGCGGCCCGGAACTCTCCCCAGAGCTCCCCACAATGCCAATGGGCTCCCCTTTGCGAACCCACGTGCGCTGCGGTTTCAGAATCCGCGCGTTGTGACCGTAGTAACTGAACAAGCCGTTGCCGTGGTAGAGGATGATCAAGTTCCCCAACTCCGGGGTCCAGTCGGCGAACACGATGAAACCAGCCCCCGCCGCCCGAACGAGGCTACCCCGCTGAGCCGCAATGTCGATGCCGTAGTGTCGGTGCCCCTCCGGGTCGAAATCCGCCGTCAGGTAGCCTTCCACAGGCAGCAACGTGGGCAGATTGGAGGCCAAGAATTGGGCTTCGGACGGGCGATCCGTCAGGAAGCTCAGACTGGCCGGCCCCATTTCCGCCACGAAGCCGCCGCGCCCAATCTCCTGTTCCAAACTCACAACCGGCGGAGCACCTTCGGCCCGTCGGCCGGACGGAATCGTGGCAGTGATTTGCCTCCCGTTCCGGTCCAGGCCGAGCAAGGAGCGAATCCGCTGCTGCGATTGCTCCAGACGCGCGAACTCCGCGGCGACCTTTTCGATCCGCTTGGCCTCAGCGGAGAGAACCCGATTTTCCCACGCCAGTCGGCGGTTGCTCTTCCACAAATGGGCGGTCACACCGTAGAGCACCGCACCGGCCAGCACGTGTACGGCCGCCAGCACCCCGATGATCTTGAGAAACAGAAATCTCCGGGGGGTGATCCGGAAGGAGATCGTCGGGCGATCGTCTTCCGGCACGATGAGCAGTGAGTAGCCTGCTCTTCGCTTTTGTCGTCTGTTCCCGCTCACGCCGATGACTTTTCAATCAAATCGACAATCCGAGTCAGGTCCTGATCCGAGTAGAATTCAATTTCGATCTTGCCGCCTCGCTTGCCGGGATGGATCCGCACCTGGGTCGCCAGGGCTCGCCGAAGCCGGTTCTCGGCCTCCGCAAGTTCGGGGGACAGAGTGCGCGGCTTCTGAGGAGCAGAGACTTGTCGGGGACGGCTCGCCTGCCGCACGAGCTCTTCTACGCGACGCACGGACAAGTTCTCTTTCACAGCCCGCCGCCAGATGGCCATCTGCGCTCGCTCATCTTCCAGATTGATCAGCGCGCGGGCGTGGCCCATCGACAGTTCCCCACGCTCCAGGCTCTCCTGAATAGCGGGCGGCAATTTGAGCAGCCGTAGGAAATTCGCGATGGTAGTTCGGTCCTTTCCTACCTTGCGGGCAACTTCTTCCTGCGTCAGGTGACACTGATCGATCAGTCTCTGATACCCCCTGGCCAGTTCCATCGGGTTCAGATCCTCCCGGTGGATGTTCTCGATGATGGAGAGCTCCAACATCTCCTCGTCGCTCTCCACATCGAGCACGTAAGCCGGGATGTGCGTCAGCCCCAGGCTCTTGGCCGCCCGCAGACGCCGCTCCCCCGCGATCAACTGGTACCCACCGTCCCGGCGACGAACGGTGATCGGTTGAATCACGCCCTTCTCAGCGATGGAGCGCTTCAGCTCGTCGAGCGCTTCGGGATCGAACTTCGTCCTCGGCTGGAAGGGGTTGGCCTCTACCCGGTCGATTTCGATCTCGGCCAGTTTGTCCAGCCGTTCCGAATCCTCGGGCCCAATATCGGGCAGAAGGGCCGCCAGCCCCTTACCCAACGCTGTGCGCCGCTTGCTGCTGGCCATTGAGCAGAATCTCTTCTGCCAGACTCATGTAATTCTCCGCGCCGGTGGAGACGGCATCGTAGAGAATGATGGGCTTGCCGAAGCTCGGAGCTTCGCTCAGGCGCACGTTCCGATTGATCACGGTCCGGAAAACCTTGTCCTCGAAGTACCGCCGCACCTCGTCGGCCACCTGCCGCGAGAGGTTAAGCCTGCCGTCGTACATCGTGAGCAGCACGCCCTCGATCTCCAGCTTCCGATTGAGATGACGCTGGACCAGCCGGATCGTGTTCAAGAGCTGGCCCAGTCCCTCCAGCGCGTAGTACTCACACTGGATTGGGATTAGCACGGAATCGGCCGCGGCGAGGGCATTGAGTGTCAGTAGGCCGAGCGATGGTGGGCAATCGATGAACACGAACTGGTACCCGTCCCGAATCTCCTGCAGGGCCTGGCGAAGGATGCTCTCGCGCGAAATTGCGCTCACCAGCTCGATTTCCGCCCCCACCAGCCGAATGGTGGACGGAACCAGGTGGAGATACTCCAGCTCAGTGCGCAGGACGGTGGAGGAAACGTCGATGCCCTGTACGAGGACCTCGTAGATGCTGTTCTTGATCTTTTTCGGATCGAAGCCGAGGCCGCTGGTGGAATTCGCCTGGGGGTCGATATCGACGAGTAGCGTGCGGTTCTCCGCCACTGCAAGACAGGCGGAAAGGTTCACCGCAGTTGTCGTCTTGCCTACGCCACCCTTTTGATTCGCAATCGCAATGACCTTGCCCATCTCGCTCCGCTCTCGGTCGTCCAGATCGACCCAATATAATTTCGACCCCCCTCAAAAGCAAGCCGAAAAAGGGTTCTCCACGCCGCAGGCTCTGAAGAAACAATGGGTCGAACTCCCCTCCCTGTGGTCCGAACGTCCACACGTGAGCGGAGTCTCGAGCAATCCTGCGTACGCACGGCGGTTCGACCGCGGAAGAATAGTCGCGCAGGGGGGGAGGTAGGGCCACGCGCCCGCCGCCATTCCCACGCCGGAGCCAGCTTTCCTCCGTGCGAAGCCGGGTCGACACCGGGATCAACTTGTCCGGCGCGGCGGTGCAGTCCGGTCGCTACGTGCGTCCGACCTGGTGTGCGCTGAAGAGATCGAGGAGGTGGGCAAACCAGGCCGATGCGTGAACGCGCGATCCGGCGGCAATTCCCGCCCTCCGCACCCGCCGAACAGGTTCGGAGCTCGGAGCGTCCCCACCGACAAGCAACGCACCGTTTGCGGAAATGCCAAACCGGCCCCGATTCCGCCCGGTCGTGTGCACGTCTTCAAACGGCTTGGCGTGACGGGCATCTCTTGCAACTCGCCGGGAACTTTCATAGATTGACGTCGAGGAAGGATTTCGTCCGCGGTCAGGCGGTCCTTCACGGGAGCGAAACAAAACCAGGAGGGAGGTCATGAGTACCATCGAAGCTATCTCCGCCGTGCGGGCCAAAGTGCAGCCGAAACTTCTTGCCAAGGCCAATGTAGCCGGCGTGGGAGTGGGCTACAAAGAACGACAGGGGCAGAAAACGGACGAACTGTGCTTGGTCGTGCTCGTCGAGAAGAAACTGCCAAAAGATCGATTATCTCCGCAGGACCTGGTCGAGGAGTCAATTGACGACGTCAGAACTGACGTGAAGGAAGTGGGCAAGATCGTGGCGCAACCTTCGCGGACGGACCGTTGGCGTCCGGCCCCACCGGGGGTGAGCCTCGGTCACTGGGCCATCACCGCGGGAACCTTCGGGGCGGTGGTCCGCGACAGAACCACCGGAAAGAGGCTCATCCTCTCCAACAATCACGTGATGGCCAACAGTAACGATGCCGATATCGGCGATCCCATTCTGCAGCCCGGTCCGGCCGACGGAGGAAGACAGCCACAAGACCGCATCGCCGATCTTTTGCGCTTCGTGCCCATCGCCTTTGAAGGCGGGGACGGCGGAGGCAATGGCGGCATTTGTCCATTCGCCTCCTGGACCGCGAATGTGGCCAATCTGGCAGCCCGGCTCGTCGGCTCGTCCTGGCGGCTGCGCCCGTACCAGATCGTGCAGCAGGCCAACCGTGTGGACGCCGCCGTGGCCGAGCCCGTCTCCGACGACGCCATCACGGATGCCATCCTGGACATCGGCGAGGTCCACGGAACCGTTTCACCGGAACTGGCCATGGAGGTCCGCAAGAGCGGCCGGACCACGGCGCTGACGACGGGCACGATCGAGGTGATCGACGCCACCGTGACGGTGCGGTACGGCGCCGGCCGTACCGCCCTGTTCGAAGGGCAGATCGTGACGGGCAACATGTCCTCCCCCGGTGATTCTGGCTCCCTCCTGGTGGAGGCGGCGGGGCCTCGAGCCGTAGGTCTGCTGTTCGCGGGCTCCGATCGGAGCACTGTGTTCAATCCAATCCAGGACGTCCTGAGCGCGCTGGATATCGAGATCCCGTAACGCCCGGCTTGCCCCTCAAAACGGAAGCGATCCGGGCTCGCCCCAGGAAGTCACCGGCCTGCGGCCAGAGTCCCGAACCCGACGGATCCTTCAACGCGACGCGACGCATGGGCAAGATCTTCGTAGCCATCGCCGGAAACATTGGCGCGGGCAAGACCACCTTCACGCGGCTCCTGAGCGAACGCTTCGGCTGGGAGCCGCACTTCGAAAAGGTGATCGAAAACCCGTACCTGCCCGACTTCTATCGGGACATGCCCCGCTGGGCTTTCCACTCTCAGATCTTCTTCCTCACGCACCGCTTTCGCTCCTTGCTGGAAATCCAGCGGAGCGAACGGCCCTGCGTCCAGGACCGGACCATCTACGAGGACGCCGAGATCTTCGCCGCCAACCTGCACAGACAGGGCTTCATGAACGACCGCGACTTTCGTACGTACCGGGAGCTCTACGAAACGATTCTCCAGTCCCTGCGCCAGCCCGACCTGATTGTGTACCTTCGTGCGTCGCCGTGGACGCTGGTTAGCCGCATCCGGACACGAGGTCGGGAATTCGAAAAGACGATTGACCCGGAGTATCTGCTTCAGCTCCACACCGCCTACGAACAGTGGGTGAAACGGATCAGCCAGAAGCTCCCTCTGCTCATCGTCGAAACGGACGAATTCGACGTGTACAGGGACACCGAGTGGCGCGAGGACGTGTTCCAGGAGATCGCCCGGTGCGCGGGCTACCGTCACGGCAGCGGGTCGAACCAGCAGGTACCAGTGGTGAAGGGAGGAGAGAACCGGCAGGCGTGAACAGTTCGCTTTCCCCCGTGTGAGCTGGCAACACTACTGAGCGCGGTAGAAGATCATTGGATAGGTCACGATTACCACGCCCTCCGTGATTGACGGAAAGCGCCAGCGTCGCACCGCGCTCAGAATGTCGTTGATGAAGCTCAAATCGTCGATCGTGCTTTCGACGGCGCGTACCTTGGACACGGTACCGTCAGGCTCGATCGTAATTTCCACCACGATCTTGCCGGATAGATTCGGATTCCGTCGCAGGTATTTGTTGTAGATGTATTCGATCCTGCCGCGATTCGCGAGGATCACGGCGCGCAGTTGCTCCTCGCTCCGTTGACCGAGGGCTTCCTCGGAACCCACAACGTCGCTGACGCGGTCCAGCTCGACGAGCCCCTCCTTCTTCAACTCCACATCCCCTATCCCGGAAGCTGCCTGATCGGCGACCTCATCCACGTTCACGTTGGCCAGGTCCGCCATCGCGAAGAGATCGTCGAGGCTGCCTTGGTCTTCCGAGCCCGAGCCGGCACGCCCCATCTGCAACTCGCCCGTCTCCGCAAGAACCTGGTCCAGTTCCTTCACCAGGCCTTTGTCCACCAAGAAATCTACAACTGAGCTGCTGGAGGCGCTTTCCCCCACACCGCCGATGAGGCCCAGTATGCCTTTCCGGACCACAGCCTGGGCTCCCCCGCCCCTCGAGGCCTGCTGACTCCGTTGGGTCTTCTCGCGGGACTGGGACTGCTCTTTCTGGCCGCTTTTCTCCTTGCCGGTCGCAGCGCCTTTCCCTACCGCAGCTGTGGGTGGCAGTTGCTCCTTCCGCATCGCCCGGGGAATGAATTTGGCGAACCGCTGCGGCACCTTGTCCAACGCGATCGTCTGTCGTTCGGGAAAAGAAAGCTGCTTGACTTTGTTCACCGCCACCAGATTGCCCACCAACAGGAAAATGAACAGGAGCTTGAGCAGGGGCTCGGATACAATTGCCCGCAGAAGGGCCCTTTTCCAGGAGTAGTCCGGCAGCCTCTTGAGCTCTCGCGGCGGCAGGACGAAATCGTACTCGATCAGGACACCATTTACTTCCAACTTACCACTCTTCCCAACCCACACGGGCAGGACGTACCCGGCGTCTTTTCGCCGCAGCAGGCCGTGCTGGATGAGGTCCTGAATCTGGAGCACGGAATTCCCGGCGCGCACTTCACCGCGGGCCCCCCTGGGGATCAAAAGACGGTACTGATGGCGTCCTCCCTCAACCAGGGTTGCCCGCGCCGGAACGCCGGCCGCGAGCAGAATCACGTCGTTCGAAGAAGAGCGCCCGTACGTGAACCGCTTGCCCCGCGGAACAAGATGCTCTCTTACACGCCCGTCCTGGTGGATCCGTAGTCGGAGAATCTTCTTCTCGCGCTCGGCCATGAATCCCGACTCAGTCCTTCCGCGTCACCGCTAGCAGCATGTTGTTGTAACCTACGCTCCCGCAGGTGTACATGATCTTCTTGAGCACTTCGAAGGGGATCGATCGATCCCCCTGGATGACGATGTTCCCGGTGAACTCCAGCCCTGTCGAAAGGTCGGCGATCCTCTCGGTGAGCTCACGAAGCCGGGTGAGTTCAGCCCGCAGCGGTTTGATGAGAACACCCTCGGCACGAACGGCTTCCTGCGTCTTCACGATCCTGTTGCCGTCGAGGAGAATCCACTCGGGAGTGACCACGATGATACTGGCCGTCTGTGGCGGCTTTGTGGCCGTCGACTCTGGGAGCCGCAGGTCCTTGGCCACAGTCATGATCTGGCCTTCGGTGGAAAAGCTCTTGAGCAAAAAGACGAGAAGGATGGTGAACATGTCAATCATGGAGGTGAGCCGCAGCGAAAAAGTGCCCCGGAGCCTCCGCCGCGGACGCGGCAGGTTCAACCCAATGCCCGAACCACCCTCTTCTTCCAACCTCAGATGCGCCATACCGTCACCCGGAAATCGAGATATTGGGAAAACCGTTCTCCCGGCAGGTGTCCATCACGTGAACGATGATGTCGTACGTCACCGACGACGCCGGAGCGATGATCACGTCTTCGCTCTCCGCGTACTTCTGCTTCACCCTCTTCAGCTGTCGTGCCAGAGCCTCAAAGTCGTACTCTCCGTTCCGCCTCGGAATGCGGGGGAAGTTCATTCCAGTGGTCTTCAGTTGAAAACCCTTCTCGTCGATGCTAAGCATATTGAGCACGATCTGCTTCGGCTGTTCCGTCTGGGCTTGCTGGGATTTCTTGCCAATGCTCGGCAAGGCGAGCTCCAGAATCGCGATCCGGACGAACACCGCCGTGAGCAGCAGGAAGGGGATCAGGATCAAGAAAACGTTCAGCACGGGAGTGACGTTCAGCTCGACGTCCCGTTTCCGTTCTTCCTTCCGCTCTCTGACGGCTCGCAGGTTCATTTCAGCGACTCTCCTTCTCAGCGATCAGTCGCTGGTAAATCCGGGCCACGTTCTCGTTGATTTCGTCGATGATGGCGCTGGTTCGCTCCTGGATCACCGAATAGCCGATAAGGCAGGGAATCGCCACCAGCAACCCGAAAGCCGTGGTGTTCATCGCCATCGAGATACCCGCGGAAAGCAAAGCCGCCTTCTGGCTGGCTTCCGCCTGGGCCACCGCCTGAAAGGACTGGATCAGACCAAAGATGGTACCCAGCAGTCCCAGCAGCGTGGCCACGTTCGCAATCATCGACAGGTAGGGCGTACGCTTCTCAAGCTTGGGGATTTCTGTGAGCGCGGCCAGCT
The DNA here is from genome assembly GCA_964464205.1 of uncultured Cytophagia bacterium. Classification (GTDB taxonomy): domain Bacteria; phylum Zhuqueibacterota; class Zhuqueibacteria; order Oleimicrobiales; family Geothermoviventaceae; genus Zestofontihabitans. The sequence goes on along the minus strand of CAYXFI010000006.1, from coordinate 5,061 downwards.
CCAGTGCGTTCTGGATATCGCGAGGGGAGCCATTGTAGTTCTCCAGACCTGCCAGCACAATCCGTGGCAGCGCCGCTTTCGACCTGCGGCAATACTCCACCGCAGTGTTCACGTTGCCCTTCCGGACCAGGTCCACCACCTTCGCCACGAAAGTAGAGCTATCGATGCGATTCCTCATGCTGATGTAGAGGAATCGCTCGATCATGATGGCAATACCCGCCACCAGGGCGACCAGGATCAGGTACATCACCGGTCCGCCGTGAACGAATGCATCGTGGATGTACTGCAAGGGAACACCTCCTCCGTCTGATCCGCCAGTTCAGACCCGCTCCGTCGCCATCGCACTTTCTACCAAAGTATGTACTCTTTGCGTACCACTTCCCGTCCCCGTTTCCACCCGCCCGTCGGGTACTCAACTTTCCGGAAGATCTCGCGGAAAAACGTGCGATCGATGCGAATGTCTTCTACTTCGGGGCTTCTGCCTGGAATAATGAAGATCGCCTGCGGCTTCTCGATCCGTCCCGCAACTTCGATTTTGTCCAGAAAGATGCGGATGGCCTTGCGACTCAGTTTGGGGACCTGCACCTGCTTGGTTTGCTTCCTCTTCTGTGCCGTTTGGGGCGGGACAGCAGCGGCACTCGCCGCAGCCAGTCCCAGCAACGCCGACAAGGTAGCGGCGACAAGCAGCCTCATCGCGGCTCCGCCCCTGGTTGTTTGGTCAGCTCCTGCTTGCGTTCAGCGAGCGTTGAGTCCGCCGGTACCGGTTCGGGCGAGGCGGGCAAGTTCAACTCGATGGCCAGCTCCTCCGCCCGCTCCCGGCTCTTGGTGATCCAGTCGTTGAGCAAACCCGTCTGTTCGGCCAGCTTCACGTTGCGGCGGTACGCCTGATACGCCTTTTCCTTGAACGGCTTCACCTGCTCGGCCAGCTTCGTGATGTACAACTCCTTCTGTTCCAGGGTCAGGTCTTCCGGGATGGGGCTCTCCCACAGGGCTCTTGCGAATTCTTCAAAGGCCTCGCCAATCCTGTGCGTAGCGGCGCAGGTCCATTCCGCCACTTTGAACTTGGCCGCCTCCGTGTACGCCTTGAGTACCTCCCTGAACTTGTCTCGCTTCCGCTTAAGCGACGACTTCAACGGTGGAGTGAGTTGAATCGCTTTGTACTCCGCAAACGCGATTTCCCCCAGGAGAAACCGCGCCTTGGCGGCTAGATAGTCGTCCACCTGCACCAAATCGAGTCGAAATCGATTGTACGCGCTCAGCGCCTCTTGCAACTGCCTTTCGGCAGCGCCCACGTCACCGTTGCGGCGGTAGATTTCCGCCAATCGGACCATCGCGTCCAGGTATTCATCCGGGTCCTTGGCCCCAAAGCGCTGCACGTACTCCCTGTAGACACGCGCGGCTTCAGCGAAGGAGCTGTCATTCTCCAGGCAGGTACCAGCCAGGAAGAAAGCATGGCGTGCAAAGCGCGAGTCGGGGTAGAGTTCCGCCAGTCTCCGGTATCCGCGCGCGGCCTCGGCCCACTCGCCCAGGCCTTCTCGCAAGAGGCTGGCTCGGTAAAGGCTTTCATCGGCGAACTTCGAATTCGGGAAACGAGAGCAAAGTCGATCGTACTGCCGGATTGCCTCCTCCGTTTTCCCCGCCTTTTCGTACTGAGCACCGGCTTCGAACAGGCTCACGGCCGCCAGTTGCTCGTCCGGAGAGATTTCGGCCGCGGCAGCAAACAGGCGCGCCGAAGCTTCGGCATCTCCCGTCTGTTTCAGCTCCACAGCCCGTTTGTAGCGCGCCGAGGCCCGCATCCTGGCCGCCGTATCCTGTAGCTGTTGACTGTCCGGGAATACTGCCGTGAGTTGCTCGTACCAGTGTTCGGCCGATTCAAAGTCGCCCACGCGGTAGCGGCACTGGCCCATCAGAGCGAGGGTTTTGGCCTTCACCTCCTTGGGAGGTTCCTTGTCAAGGAGCTGTTCGCATGCTTTCTCGGCGAACTCGTACCGCTCCAGCGCGAAAAGCGTGCTGGACAGCTTCAGCATCACCGTGGACCACTTCGGAGAATGCGGAAAAGCTTTCACGAAATCGACACAGGCGAGCAGCAATTCGCCCGTCTCACTGTTGGGGACAGTGAGAGCCACGACGCTGTCGCCCAGGAAGTCGAACAGCTCCACTTGGGTGGAATCGAACTCCGGGGCTTTCTGCGCAAGCTTGTCCCAGCAAAAGATGCGGTTCCAGCCGGCCTTCTCGGTGTACTGACTGTCGGCAGCGAGCACGAAACATTCTTTGTACGCCTCCGCCGCCTGCCGGTACTGGCCGGACTCGAAAAACACCTCCCCAAGCAAAAAGCGCACTCGGTCGCTTTCCGGTTTGTCCGGGTAGTAGGCGAGGAACTCTTTGTAGACACGGACGGCCCGCTGGTAGAGCTCCCCGTCTTTGGTGTCACGAGCTGCAACTGTGAGATTGTTGCCGAGAGCCAGGTAGGTCTGCACCAGCACGCTGTCCGCGTGCTCCTTGGCCTCCTGCTTCAAAGACCGATACCATTCGGTCGATGGACTGAACGAGGCCAGCAAATCGGCGCGGGCCCTGTCCGCATTCACGACATCGCCAGCCGCTTCCTGGCAGCGTATGACCTCGCGGGCCGCATCGATGGCCCTCGGATCCTCCGGGAATAGCGCCGAGAACATTCGGTAAGATTTGGCGGCGAGACCGTACTCCGTGCGGGCGAAATAGACCTTCCCCAGGCGAAGGAACACCTCACCCACCCAGGGTCTCATCCCGAGGTCGGTGAAGAACTCGCGCGCCTTTTCCGGGCCTCCGTATTCCGAGAAAGACACGGCGATGTACTGCATCGCCTCCCGCCGGAGGTCGATCTTGCTCCTCCCCATCAGCTCCGGGTTGGAGCGCTCCACCGTGTCGAGGTCATCGATGAGGTACACGAAGCTGCTGATTGCATTCGGGTAGTCCCCCAGGTTGAAATACGACCAAGCCAGCTTGTAAAGGGCCATGTCGAAGTAGGGGCTTTCCCAGTAATCCAAAAGCTTGCTGTACGCCGCCACGCTCTTCTCGTACTGGCGCCGGTCGAAGTAGTATTCGCCGATCCGAAAGTGCGTTTCAGGAACAAGCGGGTCGTCCGGACACTCGGCGATCAGGCGTTCCAGGGTAGCGATGTACTCCTCGCCCATCTCCTGCTTGTCGTAGCAAAGGGCGAGGGAATACAGCACCTTGGCTTTGAAACGCACATTTGGGTAGGTCTTCAGTAGAGTCAGCCCTACGTCGATGGCCTTCGAGAGGTCAATCCGGGGGAGCGGCGGCTCGACCGTCGTTTTCCCGCTTTCAAAGTCTTTGAGGGCTTCTTCGTAGCGGCTCATCGCCAGGTCGAGTTCCAGCTCGGCGCTGCGCATGTAGAGCTGCATGAGCTGGAACATCAGCGTCGGGGCGAATTCGGAGTCGGGATACTTCTTGAGAATGTCCCAGCACAGGTTGATTGTCCGTTCGATATCGGGCCGGCTCAACGTGTCGATCCGGATGGTGTCGGGTCGGGTGGTCTGCTGAGCGAGGGCTCCACCCACTTCGAGCGTGGCCGCGATCGCGAGGACCGTCGCCAACAGTCGTACGATCTTCACTCCTGTGCGCCGCTGCTTCATTCGGCCACCAACTCTCCCGCTCAGTTACCGCTCTGCTTGAGGTACACGGCCCGGGCACGCCCGTACTCCGCGTAGGCGCGCCAGTCCGGCGCCCCTTCGATCCGGCTCAGCTCACGACGAACCAAATCGATCTGATCAGCGATGTCGTCGATCTGCCGTCGCTCACGCTCGATCTCTTCGAGCATCGCCGTCCGTTTCTTCCGGATCTCGTCCAATCGCCTTCCTAGGAGCCCCTCCGCATCAGAGCCCGTGCCTCCCGGAAGCACCTGCAGAAGCCTGGACTCGAGCACCAGCAAGCGGAGACGCAGATTCTCCAGGCTTTTCTCCAATGCCATCAGGCTCTTGCGCTCCTCCTCCGTCACCCGGGGAGGGCCTCCAGGGTACAGATCGATCAATCGATCAAAAACCTTGATCGCGTCGTCGTACCGTTTGCTCTCGATCAGCGCCCGGCCCAGTACAAAAAGGGCCTCTTCCAGGTACCTGGTCTCGGGGTAGGTGGTGACGAGCTCCGTGCAGCCCCGGATTGTCTCCTCGAAGTCACCCGCTTTGTAAGAAGCCCAGGCGTACCCGAGAAGCGCATCTTCGCGCTTGGCGTGGTCGGGGAAAACCGACCAAAACTTGTCCATCGCCCTGCGCAGGTAGCCGAGTTCGTAGTAAATGTAACCCAGTGTGAGTCGCCCCTCCCCGACTACCGCGCGCACGTATTCGCTGACGATCGGCAGAGAAGCGAGTCGCTCGAAGACTTCCAGCGCCCGCTGAATGTCACGCTTCCGAAGACAGGCGATTCCCGCGGCGTAGAGGGCGTATCCGTAGTAGGAACTCCTCGAGCTCACCCGGAGCAGGACCGAGAGGGCATTATCGTAGTCCTCCATCGCCAGGAGTGTGAGGCCGGCAAAGTACCGCCCGCCCTGGAGTACCTTGCTGCCGGGCTTGGCCCGCCGCTTGAGTTGCTCGAACCTGCCGAGCGCGTTAGCGTACTCCGCTTTCTTGTAGGCAACCCTCTCAAGTCCAAAGATGGCGGCCGCCGCGCTGGGTCTTTCAGGAAATCGGTCCAGCACGTGCTGGAACGTACCTTTGGCCGCATCGTACAGTTCAAGCTCGTACAGAGCGTTGCCGAGCAGCACCTCCGCCCCATCGAGCTTGCTGAACCGCGGATGAAAATCCACCAGGATGATCAAATCCCGCGCGCAGTCCCAGTACTCCCCCTTCGTGTACGATTCAATCGCCGAGTTCAACAGATCTTCGGCTATAACCTCGAGCTCGTGGTAGATGTCCTGTTGCTGGGCTTGGCCGACCACGCCATGCCCGAGCAGAGCCCACGTAGCTCCCAGAACCCAGGCTCTCCAAACCGCAGCTCCCATTGCCACAGAGAAACCAGAGCCCTCATTCGGGCTTTGGCTTCTTCTCCTTTTCCAGACGTTTCCGCAGT
>CAYXFI010000005.1:0-38504 GCA_964464205.1 uncultured Cytophagia bacterium | reverse complement strand
GCTGGTGGAACTGGCCTTCCAGCAGGACAGAGGACCCGAGCCTGAAGGCCTGGTCGATGGTGCGTACTACAAGATTAGTGGCTGGATCAAAACCGTCAACTGGGTCGGTGGGCGAGGAGCCTGCTTCATCACCGCGTGGGACAACCACTCGCTGGGTGGTGTCGAGCTGCACGGGGACAACGACTGGACGTACGTTGAGGAGCTGGTTCAGTACCATGAAACCGGTTGGGGTTTTATTCGCTGCTACGCTGGGAATGACGGTACCGCGGAGGGCACTGTATATTTCGACGACGTGCAGGTGGAGTACATGGGCCTACCACCAGACCCACCGGCCGAGGTGACTATCGACTACGATGGCTCACAGATCGTTTTGAACTGGCAGGGCCAGCAGCAGTCCAACCCCATCGACCACTACCTGATCAACCGTATCCTACCGGACGACACCACCGGCAATGTGCTGTACAACGGCGGCTTCGAACTGCCCAATAGCGACTATGACTTCCCGGACGGCTGGCGTACGTGGGACTGGGGCTCCGTGGAACCTGCGGTGTTCGCTTGGGAAACTGAAAACGTGCGTAGTGGCTTCTTCTGCGCCAGTATCGAGCAGAATGGCCAGGGCTGGGGCATGCTGTATACGCGTGTCAGCGTGCCGGAAGAGCTGGGCAGTTGGGAGGTCTTGCTCAGGGGCTACGTGAAGACGGACTCTGTGCAGGGTAGCCACGGTGCGGCTATTGGTTTCCACTACGACGCAGCCAGCGTTCCCGAGGGTCTGTTCGGCACCAATGATTACACTAAGATGACCGCATACGAATTCGTGAGGGGCCGCGCGCTGGTAACCTGCTTGTTGGGCCGGCAGGACGAACAGGTATCCGGCAAAGTCTGGTTCGACGATCTCACTGCTGTGCCTTTCAAGAACGTAGGCCAGACTACCGAGACGACCTTCACTGATACGGACATCATCGCCGACACGACGTACTACTACTCCATTCGGGCTATCGATACGAAAGGTCTGACCTCTGACCCGACTTTTCTCGAGGTCAACCTGAAGCTGCCCGAGCGCGTTACCATCATCGGACCAGTGGACAGCGTGCGCGTGGTGGAACCCAGGCTCACCTGGCAGGGCGTGATTGGTGTGAAGAAATATCACGTGGAGGTCATGCACAACAACCAGCCGGTGTGGACTACTGACCTCGAGTCGGCGGCAGCCGAAGTGTCTGTGCTGGTGCCGGAGGAAAACCTGCAGGACGATAGCCTGTACACCTGGACCGTGCAGTACGTGCTGGGTGAAAATCTGTCGGAACCTTCGGAGGTAGGCAGCTTCATCTACACCAAGTGGCCGACCCAGTTTACCTACCTGTCGGACCTGGATGCCGTGTCTTGGGAGAACGGCTGGGGTGACGGGCACAAGGACCTGTCTAACGACGGCAACACGATTTCGATCGGTGGTGTGACCTTCGACAAGGGTTTGGGGGTACACGCTTACTCCCGAATCGTGTACAAACTGCCAGACGGCGAAGACACGTTCATGGCCTACATTGGCCACGACGACGAGTCCGCTTGTGGCGACGGTGTAATCTTCAAGGTGTACTCCGACACGACGCTGGTTTTCGTTAGCGAACCCAAGCTGTACGGAGATCCACCGGAGTTGATTCGCGTTTACCTGGGCCAGGCAGATTCGGTGCAACTGGTGGTTGAAGAAGGTGGCAACAATGCTTGCGACCACGCTGACTGGGCGGAAGCGATCATCTACAAACGCACCCCGGTGGGAGTGGCAGGTAGCGAGCAGATACCGCGTACGACTCGGTTGATCGGCAACTACCCGAATCCGTTCAACCCGACGACGACCATCTGTTTCGAGCTTGCCAAGACCGCCCACGTCACCGTGACGGTCTTCAACCTGATGGGACAGCGGATTGCCGAAATCACGGATTCCGTGTATGGTCCGGGTCGCTACAACGTGAAGTGGAACGGTAGGGACGACGACGGTCAACCGGTGGCGTCGGGTGTGTACTTCTATCGCTTTAGCGCGGGCAGCTACACGAAGGTGGGCAAGATGCTAATGCTGAAGTAGGCAAGGATCAGTTGTCGGGTTAGCGGGTCGTTCGAGGGGGCGGTGCGGCCAGGTCGCACCGCCCCTCTGTGGATTGAGTGGTGAACACGGGCGGCGGGGCTGTGCATTACCGGTAGTCGGTTCCAGTTGTCGGGCCATTTGCTTACCACACTTGCTTTGGAGGGTGGGTCCTTCGCAGAAGATCTTGGCCTGGTTCTACCTGGGCTACGAGCTCTACCCCACACGCCAAGTGCCTATCTGTGGCAGATCCCGGCAACACCTTTCGGTGGGTGTGCAGCACCAGGGGTCTGAGAATTCTGGAGGCGTGCAAGGGGGGGGATCTATGTTCCGTGGCGAATGATCCCGCTACGGCAGTCTGGAGAGCTCGAAGGTTTTCCTGAACCGTCTGAACACGAGGCTCCCGTGTTTTTCCAGTGGAGAGGGAGAGAGGAGGGTTGTCGGCAGATCATACGGTGAAATGGCTGGGCTGAGGGCCGGACGCGCAAAGCCAAGCACAGATTCTCCACACCCGCCATCCCTCGAGTGCGAGTTCGCTGGGTGCTTCATGAGGACGCCAAAGGAGAGTAGGGCAACGGATTCGAGCACAACGGGTGTCGGCCGCGGAGCCTCAAGTTCAAGAAGACAGGGCATAGCTCCGCAGGATATTTCAGGGATGCCTTGACCCTTGTTGATGACGATTGCATGCGGGAGGCTGAGCTGAATGATGGATCTCCAGCGAAAGGTAAGTTGGATAATGCTGGCTGGGATGCTACTGGTTGTCCCCCAGGGCGTGACCATGGCTGCTGACACCACCCTCGTGAACGGGGGATTCGAAAAGCTCGATCCGGCTGGTCTGCCGAGCCCGTGGTATAAGTACGTGTGGGTCGACAACCCCCAGTTTTCGTTGGACAGCGTGGTGGTTCACTCTGGAAAATATGCTGCCAAGATCTCCGGTAGCAACATGGAAGGGTGTTGGGGACAGGATGTTGCGTTGCAGGGTCATCACATCTATCGAGTGCAGGGCTGGATCAAGACCGAGGACTTGCAAGGGGGCCGGGGAGCGTGCATCATTTTGGGTTTCAACAATTCCTCCGTGGGCGGGGTTGAGCTGCGTGGAACTCACGATTGGACATTTGTGTCCGGAGAGTTCTACTTTCCGGAGGGGGTCTCGGATTGGCCCCCGACGATTCGTTGTTATGCCGGAGGCAGCGGCACGGCGTGGTTCGACGACGTCTCACTGATAGACCTGGGTACGCCAAGTTGGTCCTACGTGTACTTTGATACGCCGCACTTCAACGTGAAGCTGCTTTCGTCGTATGAATCGTACAAGCCTTTGATCGAGAAGTGGCTGGAGTTGGGTTACCAGAAATACACTTACTACACTGGCTTCGACCTCAATGCCCTGACATCCAAGATCCACGGCAATCCATGGGTCCATCATCCGAAATGCTACTTCATGTTCTTGAGGCCAGACGACATGTGGTGGCCCGGGTGGGGCGGCGGATTGACCATCATGAATCAATGCCAGGTGAACGTGGAGCTCCTTTTGGGGGGATTGGAGCCGGGCACAGTCGCTCAGGGGATCATGTGGCATGAGCTGGCCAATGCCTGGGGCATGGTTTGGGGCACCCGCAATGGAGAGGCACTTGGCACTCCATGGTGGTTCGCCAATGAAGGCCATGCAGGTTTCCTTGAGCATCATGGCACGTGCGACTTGGGAAGCGCGGGGATCGCGGCCAAAATGGCCGACTACGCAGGGGCTCTGGCGGCCTACTACGAGTTCATGAGTAGCGACACCACGGTAGGCGGTGGCTATGTTACGCTCGTGCTTGTAGAGAGCCTGTGGGCGAAATACGGGTGGTCCGTGTTGCGCCAGGTCTACCGGGCTCTCCAGTCGGGCGAAATCAGGTTTCCCACCCGGGACAACACCTCGGTGGCCAACAGCAGCGTTCTGGCAAAATATCTTTCGGAGGTGGTGGGCGAGAATCTTGTGCCCTTTCTCCGCGACAAGTTCAAGGTCCGGATCGATTCGGCTGTTGAACAAGAACTCTCCGCACTGCCGACAGCCGACGTGCCGATTGTGCAGAGTATCGCTGAATCGATTCCGGTGATCAGGTATGTCGAGCGTTTGGAAAATGTGTCCGAAGCAATACCATGTCATGTCACAGCCGTGGTGAACTCTTCCCCCGCCCCGGTGACCAGCGTGAAAATCTGGTATGCCACGGATTCGCTTTTTCAGGCCGTTCAAATGCTGGACGACGGTGCGCATGGCGACAGCACCGCGGGAGACGGCATCTACGGAGCCTGGATACCACCCCAGGAAGTCGGGTCCGTGGTTCGCTACTACGTGACCGCGGAAAATGCCTTAGGCGAACAGACGGTTGACCCTTTCGACGCTCCTTATCGGACCCACCGGTTCGCCGTCTGGTCAGACACCAGTTTGGTTGCCTCCTACCAGTTCGAAAGGGGATCGGGGAACGTGATTGAAGACAGTAGTCCTTTTGGCAACGATGGCGTACTGGTTGGAGAAGCGACGTACTGCAGCGAGACCCTTCATGGTCAGTATGCGCTTTGCCTGCATGGGGACAGCGCATACGTTGAGGTTCCACATAGCCCATTCCTGGAGCTGCACACGTTCACAGTAGAAATGTGGATTCGGCCGGATTCTCTGGGCTCGGAGCGTTGCTTGCTGACAAAGCCGCTGGTCACGGGTGCACCGGTTGTCAACTTCGAGATCAGATTGGCTGGAGACGGCAGGGTCATGGGTACGCGTTTTCTCAGGCCGCTTCATTCAATCGAGCTGGATTCGGCAGTCACGACCGGTCGGTGGTACCACATCGCCTATGTTTGGGACGGCGACTCAACCCACCTCTACCTGGCGGATTCGGGAGATCGGCTCATTCAAAAGGTGTCGAGATGGGACACTGCTTCCATTCCTTCGACGCTCTTCAGGAAACAAGATCTTCCTCTTTGCATCGGCGGAGGCTGCGCAATTAAGCTCCATTTTCGGGGTTTGATTGACGACGTGAGAATCTACAACTACGCCAGGCCACAGTCCGATGTTCTTTCGGCTGTGAGCGAAAACTCGGTAAGTTGCGTGTCCCCTTCAATCGGACTATTTCGGAACTATCCAAATCCTTTCAACGCCACCACAACGATCTCGTACGAGCTCCGTGCTCCGGTTCACTGTCGACTGGAGATTCTGAACGTGCTGGGAGAAGAGGTGGCATGTCTGGTGGAGGGGGTACAAACGGCTGGGCTTCACAGAGTTCGGTGGAATGCCGGAGAACAGCCTTCAGGGGTCTATTTCTACCGTCTTAGCGCGGGGGCCACGACAAAGATCGGGAAAATGCTTCTGCTTAGATGAGGACTGAACTGCAACGAGCGAAGCCTGGTAACTCAATCGTATGGACTGTGCGGACAGAAGTGTCCATCTCATGATTTGTAGTGCTTGGTGAGAACTGTCCCAACGCAGGAGGTATGATCCAGGTGATCCGACCTATGCTGACCACGAAGTGGCGTTTTGGCAGAGCCCCCATTTTGGCGATTGCCCTTGTTTCTTTGTTGGTTTGTCCCAACAAAGCTATGCCTCAGGGGCACAGATACGAAGGCCCGGACGATCCCGCTGGCGACATCGCCGCGATTCGGGAAGGCTACATGACCGGCAACCGAGTGTTGCTTTACTTCAAGAACACCACCGAGATGGCGTACTGGCCAAATTTCGGCAAGTCGCGATGGCCTAATGATGAGTCCGGCACCGGGATGCTGGACGGCGTTGCCCTCTATATCGGGGCGCAAGTGTTCGTGCGCAACGACTTGCCTGGCTACCAACCCGTTACCTCGGAGGACAGCATCGCGGTGATGGGCGGCTCTGGCCTGTTGGACACCCTGTACTTCGTTCAAACCAACTTCCGCCAGGGGATGGACACCAATCCCAGTGGTACAGTTCGCTGGGGATTGTACCCCGTGTTCGGGTATTTCAACGAGAACAACGAGTACGTGGCGATGAGCAATCGCCCGGATTCGTGGCCGCCGGACGGCTGGCCGTCTCGAGGGGATGAGAAGAAGTGGCCCGGCGAGTGGGACGGCCGTTTCGGGCGAGGCGTTAAGTACGCCGATCTGGAGGCCTACTTCGTGGCCAACGACGCCCAGGACCAAGAGTACTTGCAGGAGGGCCCCGGGGTGAAGTACTACCCGAGGCCGGGGGTGTACATTGGCGACAAACGTCCCGACGTTACCATCCAGAAAGGGCGGCCCTGGGGGGGCATTGGTATTCGCGTGAAGGTCCGGATGTATCAGTGGAACAACATCCAGGCTCGCGATGCCATTTTCTGGGAGTACGACATCGCCAATATTTCCGACTATACCCTGCCGCGCGTGGCTTTTGGCTACCTCACGGACACCGGAATCGGCCACAAGGGTGACTTCTGTGACCAGGACGACCTGGGCTACTTCGACGAGTACGTGGACATGGCCTACTTCTGGGATGTAGACGGCGTTGGCATCGGTGGTGTGAAGCCGGGCATCATGGGCCTGGCTTTCCTTGAGAGCCCGGGGAATTCCTGGAACGGGATCGACGACGACCAGGACGGGCTGATCGATGAGAGGCGTGACAATCAGGCGGAGCAGCTTGTTGGTCCCTACGATGGCATTGCCGACTTGAACGCTTTCCTCACATTCTACGGTTTGGAGGAGAAGGATCTTCACCAGCATTGGGATGCCGACGAAGACCAGGACTGGGTGGACGGTAACGACGCCAACGGGAACGGCGTGTACGACGGAGACGAAAACCCCGGCGACGACGTGGGACTGGACGGTGTTGGCCCAGGCGAGCTCAACTACACCGGTCCCGACCCGGATGGCACGGAGTGCAACCACAAGCCCGATTTCCTGGAAGGCTACGGGTGCGAGCCGAATTTTGCGGCGACGGACGTCTCCGAATCGGACATGATCGGACTCACGGCCTTCAGGATCTTCGATGCGCCGGACATGAGTCGGGCTCCGGCAGCCAGGGACGATGAGGGGACTTATAAGTTGCTCAGTTCGCACAAACTGATTCCCTGGACGGGGGAGATCGGCAATCTGTACACGGTGTTCGGAACCGGACCGTTCCCTTTGCTCCGGGGCCACACTGAGCGCATTTCAATGGCCGAACTCCATTCGTACGACGAACTCGCTGGTCTCCAGTCCCCTGAGCACAGTGCGCCGGCTCTTTTCCAGAAGAAGCAAATCGTGCAGGGGATCTACGAGAGCGACTACCGTTTCGCCCAACCCCCGCGATTGCCCACGCTGAAGGCCTACGCCGGCGACGGCAAGGTGATTCTCATCTGGGACGACGTGGCGGACAAGTTTACTCGCGAGCCGCTGCTGCGCGGCGCCAACGATTTTGAGGGCTACAAGTTGTACCGTTCTACGGACAAGCATTTCCTGGACGCCCAGAAGATCACGGACATGTACGGCAACGTAATCGAAAAGAAGCCCATCTTCCAGTGCGACCTGAAAGATGGGCGCCTCGGCGCCGCCAGCTTTGCCCAGTTCAACGGTGTCAGCTTCAACTTGGGGAACGACACTGGGATTCAGCACTACTTTATCGACACAGACGTGCAAAACGGGCGCACGTACTACTACGCCCTGGTCGCATACGACTACGGTATTCAGGGCAAAGCGATCAACATCATGCCGTCCGAAAACAACGCCGTCATCGAGCTGGACGAAAACGAGAATGTGATCTACACTGGCAGCAATGTGGCCATCGTGACACCACGCCAAAAAGCTGCCGGGTATATCCCGCCGGATGTTGAGCTGCTCACGGACCGCTCCAGTCCGGTGCCGGAAGGCGCCATTTCGATTCAGGTCTTGAATCCGGACCTCGTCGTTCCAGGTGCCGTTTACAAGATCAAGTTCGACGCCGACACCCTCGGTCACCTGCGACCTCTTGAGCACTTCCGTGCCAAATGTGACCTGCTGCTCGCCAACAGTGGCTACTCAGTGTACCGCGTTCGCCCCGGCGGCGATACCCTCGTGTACCGCGAGTCGCCTTTGTATTACCCCAGGAACAATCTGATCGTCGACGCCAACGGTAACTGGCGTTTCAACAGCAAAGTCACTTCCGACCCGTTTGAAGGGTTGCAACTCGAGATCTACTCGACTCAGGATCCGGAGCTCGACCCGGACCACACCGGCTGGGTGCGGGGAAGTGCACCGATCCTGGTGACGCCGTCCAGCGAGGAGGCGCGCTACTTCCCCTGGACCTACGAGATCGTTTTCTCGGGCGGTGACAGTGTCTACACGAGTAGGGTGAAAAGCACCAAAGGCATAACGGACGTGAATGGAAACGAACTGGGCGAGAAAGCATTGCTGGGTCAGCATTTCAACTTCGTGGTCCTGAACACGAGTTTTCGGGCGGCGGGCTCCGGTTGTGATACCCTCGATCTTGTTGTGCAGGACGTAGACGAGGATGGCCAATTCGATCCGGCCAAGGACCTCGTTCTCGCCGGCCCTATCTTTCGTTTCGGACCACTGGTGGGTTGGGGCGGCACTGTCTTCGCGATTGATCTTCGCACAGCCTACGCGCAGGGTAACCCGCCAAAGGCTGGCGACATCTATCATGTCTCTTTCAAGCGCCCTTTCCTGCCGACAGACTCCGTTCTTTTCCGAGTGAAGCCCGCTGTTGAAGTCGATAAGGCTCGGCTGGACGAGGAGATGGAAAAGATCAAGGTTGTCCCGAATCCCTACATCGCCACGAACGCGATGGAGCCAGCGCTTTCTAACCCGAGCCTGAACCAGCAAAGGCGTTTGTTGTTCACGCACATTCCCGCCAACTGCACGATCCGAATTTTCACGTCGAGCGGAGTTTTGGTGGATCAGATTGACGTGCGCAATGCCCCGGACAACGGGATTGTGCACTGGGACATGCTGACCCGGGAGGGGCTCGAAATCGCCGCTGGCGTGTACATCTACCACGTCAAATCGTTAGACACCGGGAAGGAGAAAATCGGCAAATTCGCTGTAATCAAGTGACGAGCACACAGGGTTTCGGATGATGAGGAAACGGCACTTACTTTGGACGGTGGTAGTTTGGACAGTGCTGGTGGAAGTGGGTTTCTCGCAAACGACGGGCAAAATTGCAGGAACTGTGCGAGACGCTGAAACGGGGGAACCCCTGCCGGCTGCCCAGGTGATGGTTACGGACAGGTGGGAAGGCGACCGGCCGGTGAGACTGAGCCGTATCCTGGGTGCTGCTGCCGGAGAGGACGGTCATTTCTTCATCCTGAACGTGCCACCGGGCAGGTACACAATCCGGGTGCAGATGATCGGCTACGAGACGCTGATCCTGGAAAAGGTACGGGTACATGTGAACCGCACGCTGGAAATCGACGCGCGCTTGAAACCGAGTGTGGTTCAGGGGAAGGCTGTGGTGGTGACAGCCGAGGAAATTCAACTGCGCAAGGACCAGACCAGCTCTGTGCGGAACGTGGCCGCGGACAAGATCAGCAAACTGCCGGTGGAATCTGTCGGCCAGGTGGTGGCGTTGCAGCCCGGTGTGGTGGTGGGACATTTTCGTGGGGGGCGTAGCGGCGAGGTGTCGTATCTCATAGATGGCATCGATGTGACTGAGTCGTTCAGCCACAGCGGGAGCACCGTGGATGTGAGCCCCGAAGTTGTGCAGGAGGTGGAAGTCATCACAGGCACCTTCAACGCTGAGTACGGGCGGGCCATGAGTGGCATCGTGAACATCGTAACGAAGGAGGGCGGCGAGCACTTCCACTTTACTGGACTGGTCAACTACGGCAACTACCTGACGCCTCACAAAGACATTTTCATCGGCCTCAAAGACCTGGACATCCGCACCAAAGACTACCGATTCACATTTTCAGGTCCACTCTTCGGTGGTATTACCTTCTTCGCCAATGTTCGCTACGAGGACAACCTGGGTCACCTGAACGGGATCTACCGCTTTCGGCCGGACGACTACAGCGACTTTCACGGCGACTCCACCCAGTGGATCTCGGAGCACCACGGCACCGGAGAAATCGTGCCCATGAGCTGGGGCAAGGACCTGAAGTTCTTCGGCAATGTAACCTATCGGCTTAGCGGCCGCATGAAGTTGTCGCTTCTGACAACGTTTAACCGAGGCAAAGGCCAGGGTTACGACCATTTCTTCAAGTACAACCCGTACGGCAGGGCTACCGGGTATTCGCACTCTACCATGCTGGCCTTTCTCGTGAATCACGTGCTTTCGAACCGGATGTTCTACGAATTCAAGCTTTCGTACACGGACACGTACAGGGGCAACTACGTGTACAAGAACCCGTACGACCGACGCTACGTCAGCGATCAGTACTTCCGGAGCTACGGTCCCGGTTTTGCGACCGGCGGACAGCAGAAACACCATGTGGAGCGTTTCCTCAAGGATACGAACGTGAAATTCGACTTGACCTGGCAGGTGACACGAAATCACAACATCAAGACCGGTTTTCAGTATACCGATCATAACGTTCGCAACGAGTCGTTCGTGATCCGGAACAAGTACTACGGTACCGGCCTGGATGTAGTCATGGTCTACGACTCCACCCGGCAGAAGATCATTTTCCCCTACTACGAACCGGTGGTGATGCCCGACTCCAGCATTTACACGGACATGTATTCGGTGCAGCCCTGGGAACTCTCGGCTTACATTCAGGACAAGATGGAATTCGATCGAATGGTGGTAAATCTCGGCGTGCGGCTGGACTACTTTGACCCGAATACCACATATCCGTCGCAATGGCGCAACCCTGCCAACCAGCTTTACTTCCCAAACAATCCCGAGAAAATGAGCCGTCCCTTGCGGGCCGACCCGAAGTACCAGATCAGCCCCCGTTTGGGGGTTTCATATCAGCTTGGCAAAACGGCCCTGCTGCACTTCGCGTACGGGCACTTCTTTCAAATGCCGCCTCTGTACGCCATGTACCAGAATCACTCACACTTCGTACCTCCGTCTGATTTTTCCACGGTGATGGGCAATCCTCAGGTGCATGCTCAGAAGACTGTTCAGTATGAGGTCGGATTGTGGCAGAAGCTGGCGGACAACATGGACCTGGAGGTGACAGTCTACTACCGGGACATTTACGATCTGCTCAGCGCCAAGGTCATCACCACCTACAACCAGATTCGTTACGGCCTGTACAGCAACAAGGACTACGGCAACGTTCGCGGCCTTGAGTTGCGCTACAACCTGAACCTGCGGCAGTTGTACGTGAGTGCGAACTACACTTTCCAGTACACGCGCGGGAACGCGGATTCCCCGACGTTCACCTTCTCGCGCGCAGGGGCCCGGATGGATCCCGTGAATCGGATGATCCCAATGAGCTGGGACCAGCGGCACACGCTGAACGTGTCCGTCGGTTACCACCGGCCTCGCTACGGAGCCACGATCATGTTGCTGTACAACTCTGGCACGCCGTACACCTGGTCACCGCTCCCGGAGAGCCCGTTGACGCAAATGAATCTGTTTCCCAACAACGACTACAAGCCTTCCACCGTGCGCGTCGACTTCACGGGCACGTGGCGCCTCGGGAAAGTCTTCGGTGCCGATGCACGGCTCAAGCTGCTGGTGTACAACCTGCTCGACAGATTGAACGAGGTCAGCGTGTACAGTTCCACCGGCCGCGCCTACACGGCGCTTGTTCGCGAGACAGACATCAAGAATCACAAGAGCAACTTCAATGACTTCTGGGACCGAATTCACAATCCGGCCATGTTCAGCGCGCCGCGCCTGGTGAAGCTGGGTCTGGAAGTCGCTTTTTGAAGCGATGCTGGAGGAATGCGAGGATGAGAACGCGCTGTTTTCTAGTTGTCGGTTTGGCGGTCAGCCTCATCGCCTGCGGACGGGCCTTGGGCGCCCAGAAACCGATTCGCGTTGGAACCACAGCCGCCAACTTTCTGGAGTACGGCTACGGTCCGGCGGGGTCAGCCATGGGCGACGCCTGTGTCAGCGTGCCGCGCGGCCTGGCTTCGCTCTACTGGAATCCCGCCGGTTTTGGATTTGCCGAGCAAAACGAGGCCTATTTCGTCTACCAGCCGTGGCTGGCGGGTATCCGAACGTCCCTCGTTTCGGCTGGCGTGGCGCTGCCGAGGATCGGCAATCTGGCCGTGAGCCTGATCGTTGTGAACTACGGCGATATGGAAGTGACGACGATGGCTTCCCAGGAAGGCACGGGGGCTTTTTTCTCGGCAAGTGACCTGGCGGCAAGCGTATCGTACGCGCGGCCGATCACCGATTGGTTTGCCTTTGGGGCCTCATTGAAGCTGGTTTCGTCGCGCATCTGGCACATGACGGCGAACGCGTTCGCCGTGGACCTCGGCGTGCTCATTCGCACGGGTTTCTTCACGCCCACCGGTAACAAAGAGGACGGTCTGAACCTGGGCATGAGCGTCTCCAACTATGGCTCGCAAATGCGCTACGGCGGCATCGACCTCCTGCACCCGATCGACATTTTGCCGGAAGAAGCCGGGAATTTCAAGAACGTGCCGGGCGAGTTTCACACGCAGGGCTGGGAGCTGCCGTTGATTTTCCGGCTGGGGGTGTCGCTGAACGCCATCAAGACAGACCGTCAACATCTGATAGTCTCCGTCGATGCCTTACACCCCAACAACAACAGCGAATCGGTCAACGTGGGGCTGGAGCAAACATTCCACCTGACGAATACGTTTCGGTTTTCGTTGCGAGCGGGCTACAAGGCGTTGTTCATGGAAGAGTCCGAGTTCGGCCTGACGCTTGGCACTGGTATGGAGATGCTTCTACTGGGGAACCGGGTGGTGCGGCTCGACTACGCTTACCGCAGCATGGGTTTGCTCGGTCGTACCGACAGCTTCGGTCTGGCAGTGACTTTCTGAACCCGGGACGGTCGCCTGGCTACCCCGGGCCCGCCGTAGAACGCTATCCTCTGTAGCGATTTTCGAGTTTGACCGGGGTCCTTCTCAGAAAATCGCCAGACCTGTTCCCTCTCGGGGGGCTCGGCGCTCCCGACACGTCCGCATCCTGCGGGGAGAAGGTGTAGTCTGCGTGGCGGCTACCGCTGAGTCGGCGCCGCAGGTAGGGGTTACGGGATTCTCTTGGAAAAGGGATTCCCAATGTGATCGTGTTTGGCCCGTCCACGTGGACGCATCCGACACGCGGTTCACGACAGGGACGACCTCGAGCGACACGCCGGTCCGTTCAAGGCGAGAGCTCGCTGGGACTTTTCGGCGCGGGGCTTGCCGTGGCAGGGCAGCCAACAGCCTCGGCGGTGGGAACACGGAGTCTGAAGCAGGATCCGAGCTGCGATCCGTGGTACGTGGACCAGCGCAAGCTCACGATCTGGCACGTCCGCAGTGAGGGAACAGCCGCTGAACAATACCCCCCCGGCGGGACGCCATCCATGGGAACACCAAGACCATCTGGACACACGTTACTCGTCTTTTCCGGACCTGCCGCCGCACGAGATTCAGATCGACCTGCAAGACACCGCGCTTGTGGCGGGGCAGGAGTACATTCCCCACGACAATGGCCAGAATGAGCGAATCGATAAGTGCGGGGTCGATGCTACCCTGAATCCGAGGGACTGGGGCAGACCGGTAGCAACAGGGAACTGGCGGAACGCACCCGAACTGGAGTACGCTCGTTGTCAGCCCAAGCTCGGTCGGTACGTTTGGCTTCGGGCACTGGGCGAGCTGAACGGCAATCGCTGGACCTCAGCGGCGGAAATCACCGTGCTGAAAGTGTACGGTCCCACGCGAGTCTCGGGGGACCGACCCACGGTGCCAGCCCGGGTGGATCTCGAGCCCTGCTACCGGATTCCATTCGATCTCAGTGCCAGGTTGCGTTTTCACGTAGCTGGTCCGCGTCGCGTCCCCCTGGACGCGTTTAGCATTGGCGGAGGGCGCGTGCAGCGTCTGCTGGACAGGTTGTGCAGCGCCGGGGCTCACACGGTCCAGTTTGATGGCAGAGATCTGCCCTCCGGCGTGTACTTGGCCGTGCTTCGCGCGTCCGGTCACGCCGCTGTGCGGAAGATCTTGCTCCTGAAGTAGGCCGGCCAACACGTGCAGCCAGAGGGCAGGTTGCCGTTCTCAACGCTGGCAAAAGTTCGAAACTACGACTGGAACCTTTGCGAACACTGGAGGGCAAGATGCGAGCGAAAAGGTGCGTCAATTTCGCCCGAGTTGTGTTGATGGCGGTCGCGGCTGCGCTGGGGATTCAGCACGCGGCGGCTCAGAGCAGCAAGTGGGACAGTCTGGCGCTTACGCCGCCGATGGGCTGGAACAGTTGGAACTGCTACCACTGCGACATCAACGAGGAGATCGTCCGCGCCACCGTTGATGCAATGGTGGAGAAGGGAATGCGCGACGCGGGCTACCAGTATGTTGTGATCGACGACTGTTGGCAGATTGGCCGCGACGACCAGGGCAATATCATTCCGGATCCAGAGCGGTTCCCATCGGGGATGAAAGCGCTGGGCGACTACATTCATTCCAGAGGCTTTAAGTTCGGTATCTATTCGGACGCCGGCACGAAGACTTGCCAGGGCCGGCCTGGAAGCCGCGGCTACGAGTTTCAGGACGCCCGCACATATGCTTCCTGGGGGGTGGACTACCTCAAGTACGACTGGTGTCATACGGGTACGCAGGACGCACCCGCTTCATACGCGCTGATGCGTCAGGCGCTGGATGCTACGGGGCGACCGATCGTGCTCAGCATCTGCGAGTGGGGCACACACAAACCCTGGCTCTGGGGCGCCAAGGTCGGCGGCAACCTCTGGCGCACCACCGAAGACATCCTGAACTGCTGGGACTGCAGGGCTGACTGGGGCGGCATGGGCTTCATCTGGATCTTAGACAAGCAGGACACTCTGTGGAAGTACGCCGGCCCCGGACACTGGAACGACCCGGACATGCTGGAGGTCGGCAACTCGGGGCTCACGCTCGAGGAAAGCCGGGCTCACTTCAGCCTTTGGTGCGTGCTGGCAGCGCCTCTGATGGCTGGTAACGACATCATCCACATGCCGCCGGAGATTCAGGAAATTCTCACGAACAAAGAGGTCATCGCCGTCGACCAGGATTCGCTCGGACGCCAGGGCCGAAAGGTGAAAGATCTCGGCGACCTGGAGGTATGGGCCAAGGAGCTGAAAGACGGGAGCCGGGCCGGGGGGGTCGTCAATCGAGGCGAGAAGCCGGATTTGCTGAGCGTGTGCTGGGATCAACTCGGTTTTCCCGCCAACGCACGCGTGCGCGTGCGCGACCTTTGGAAGCACGAAGACGTCGGTGTCTTCGAGGGCAGCTACATGGTGGAAGTGCCCCGCCACGGCGTCGTGATGGTGCGGGTGTGGCTGGAATGACCATCGACGGCGGGCGAAACGCGATCACGAATGCCAACTGAGACACAGTCCTGCCACGGAATTCATTCCGGGGAGTTCGGATGGAAACCCACCCAGGTGGTTCCAGCTCTTCACTCGGGCCCAGCATGGCGTTTGCAAGGCCGGTCCACCGGCCGCATTTCTTCTTTTAGCCAGGGGATTGCATCCTCGGGCGGTCTACGGGGCACCGTCCAGCCGTGCGAAATCGGAGGGATGCGCTTTGTGCGCCCGGCTGAATCGCCATTTTCAGGGATCCGTTGGTCTTGCGGGAAGAAGCTCTCACACGGGCACAGGAAACACAGGGAAGGCAGTGGGAACCGAGGCGGAGGGCTCTCCAGGATCTGGCGCGTCTGAGGACTCGGGTTGTGCGGTCGTGGCAACGCTGGGGGTTAAATTCCTCGCCTGGGCTATCCGTCCACCTACGCGGAACGCCTCGTAGGGCGAGCTTCAGCTCGCCACGGAAAGCGCGTTTTGGTAGGAAAGCGTGTTCTGGACGCCCGTCCCGGAATTCATCCTGGGCTATTTCAGACAAAAATCCACTCAGGTGGGTTTTGCCCGGGCAGCGCGGGTGGCATCGAACGAAGAAAGCCAAGGAAGTTGGTCCTCAGCCAGCCTGAAGCGGGTTCCGGCAGGAGCAATTCAGTCGGTTTCAACCGACTTCCATCTGAGGATAGCCGTGGATTTCAATCCTCGGCGAAGGAGCCTGCTCGACAAAAACTTGCGGGGCTCACTCAAGCCCTGTTCACCGAGCGCCCTTCCAACGTCGGCCGGCCATTTGATGTCCAGGCGGGGGGTGCAGGCACGAATCGGTTTTTTGCGGCCTCCCGTCTTTGTGCGCTCTGGGGCTCCGTGGTTGGTCCGTCTCGTTCTCACAGAGTAGCCATGCGTTCCCGGTGTTCCTGCGACGTTCTCTGAAAGAGGGTTCGTCCCTCCAGGATGGGAGTCACAGTCCTGCGATCACAAAACCCCTCTCGCTTCCCGCATTTCCACCGCTTCTTCCGCAAGTCTCATCTGACCACCACGACTTTCTCCGTTTTTCGCCACCTGGTGCCCACCTCCAGGGTGCAGAGGTAGATCCCGCTTTCCACACTGCGACCCTTGTAGTCGAGGCCATCCCAGCGGACGTGGTAGTTGCCAGCCGTGTGCGGACGGGAGACCAGCGTCCGGACGAGCTGGCCAAGAACGTTGTAGATTTGCAGTCTCACTTTGTCCGCGCGGGGCACACGGTAGTCGATGGTGGCGGCAGAACAAGAGGTGAGGCGGAGGGGATTGGGGTAGGCTGTCAGCGCGGGCGCTGCGGGTGTGGTGGAACCGCTGGGCTCGGACAGGCCAGTGGAGGTGCGACGGAAGAACACCTTCCAGCGAAGTTCCAGATTCTCGGGCACAGCGATCGTCAGCTCCAGACCTCGATCGCTCAGGTGCCGAACCTCAAACACTCCGGTTGACGCGCTGGCGCGCTCAAACTCG
This sequence comes from uncultured Cytophagia bacterium, assembly GCA_964464205.1. Taxonomy (GTDB): domain Bacteria; phylum Zhuqueibacterota; class Zhuqueibacteria; order Oleimicrobiales; family Geothermoviventaceae; genus Zestofontihabitans. Next base: position 21,614 of record CAYXFI010000005.1, on the reverse strand, counting down.
AATCCTGGCGGCACGTACAGGGTCAGCCTGTACGGATCGCCGCCCACAAGCGCGCTGACGCCAGACAGGGTAGCCGCCTCATCGTCCCACTCGACGCCTTTCAGGCTGACGCCGCCCTGACTCAGGTGTCGATTCACCGAGACGATCCAGGGGTAGGCGCGAGCTCTGCGGATGCTGTACACCGACACGTCGTGGTGCGACGGTGGCGCGCAGTCGAAACCGCCAGTGTGGGCTCCGAGGAAGCGGTGGTTCCAGAAGTCGTAGACCAGGTACGTCGCCGTCGGGTCGAGCCCCAGCTCGGCGAAATCGATGTGTGCGCGACCGGCACCGGCGAATGTGGTGTTCGCCACCACGAGCCAGTGGTCAAATGGGCGGTCCACTTCCAGAACCCACAACGTGGGCGGCTGGGTGAATTCGAAGAGCTCGAGGGGGCGAGTTCGGAGAGGCGGTAGAATGCGCCGCAGGAGTTCGAGTTTCTCTTCGCTCATTGCTTCGGGACGGTCGCTGAAGGTGAGAAGCGTGCCCGTGATTCCAACAAGCGTGGCCCAGGAGCGCGCCACGGACTGGTCGCTACGGGACAGAACCATGTGATCCGGGTCGTCGATCCAGCAGATGTTGTGTTCCAGCAGGTAGCGAGCCAGGTCGTAGGCAGCCGGCAGCGGTCCCCGCTCCCACCCTGCGTCCTTGTCGCCGCCAATTCGGATTGCGTGCGGGTTGCCGATGTTTTCCGGAATTCTGCTCCAGCAGGACAGCAGGAAACGGCCGGAGAGCGAGTCTGCGATGGTCCGCCAGGCGTGCCGGTAGGCCTGCTGCCACGTCAGTCCCTTGGCGGCAAAGTAAGGCTCGGCGCTGGCGTAGGCCTCATGCGCCACGTGCATCTGGCCGTCGATCTTGAAAAAGTCGAAGCCGGCATCCCGCATCGCTAAGAGACCTGGCAAAATCCAGCCCGTCAGCGCGGCATCCACTGACCCGTCCGCGAAGTACGGACCGTGCCAGCCGCTGTGCGATGTCGCCCAGGGGCCGCCCGGGTACTGACGAACCCACCAGTCCGGATGCTCAGCCATGATGCGGGTGTTGGAAATGCCGAATGGGCTGAGCCAGATCCCAGCCTTGAAACCCCGCCGGTGAATGAAGTCGGCCAGTGCGGGCATTCCGTCCGGAAAGCGCTCGTTGCCGCGTGTCCAGTCGACATTTTCGGGCACGTGGTAGAGGGCAGATCCGTTGCTGCCCACAAACCAGCCGTCGTCCAGAATGATGGCCCCAAGGCCGAATCGGCGCAGCTTACGAGCGCACCACTCGGTGGCTCGCTGGATGTCCTCCTGAGTCACCCTGGCACCGTACGCCTTCCACGAGATCCATCCGGACACAGGCTCGGCCCAGATTTCGAATTCGCGCGGCCGAAAGTACCGACGCCCGAGGTGCAGGCGAAAGTAGTCTGGCTTGTAGTGCAACACGAGCGGGTCGCCAGTGGCCAGCACCTCAATCCTGTCCTGCTCGCCTTCTCGAGAGAGGTGTGACACGCTGACAGAGTCCGGGACTGGAAAATCGAGGGCCCAGTCGTCACGACGAGCGTAGACCCCTGAGTTGAGACGGTTGTGACTGAAGCCCGATGCCAGGCGGATGAAAGCGCCCTGATGTTCCCGCGGAGTACAGGGGAATGCATCTCTCCCTGTGATCTCGCCCTGCAGAACAACAGACGCCTCTGGAAGATTGACACACGTCCACCGGAACTCAAGAGTGACAGCTCCGTTCGGCCCAACCTGCTGTTCTTGCGAGAATTGAACGTAGCTCTCCAGACTGTCTGGCGCAAGCGGTTTGCCGTGAAGGGTCAAGCTCACGCTTGTTACCATGCGGAGCTCGCCGCCGTCCCTGAGCTCGAACTGGCCCGTCTCCGGATCGAACGATGCGACCGGCTGTGCCTGGGCAGGTTGCATTCCAGACTGAGTCCCGAGTGCGACGACGAGCAGGACTTTCAAGGCGCGAAAAGACATGTGTCATTCCTCCTGAAAGGCGAGAAGACGGTTTCGCCAAGACCACGTGGCCGTGTGAGACAGAGCAATTTTGAAACGTTTCAATGGGGACTCAAAAAAAGAATGCCCTCCGTTCACGTGTTCATCCCAAACTACATTGCTCGTAGGGAAAAGTCAAGCGGTACGGGAGACGGGTTGCCTGCCAGCGAATCGGAAAGCAGCAGGAACCTGCCCCGCTCCAAAACGCCAAAACACCCACTACTGCTGCTCCAGCTTTCGGCCGTAGTCGAGGCGGTGTTGTGTGGTGAGCATGGGGAACGGGGGAACCACAACGCGAAACGGGGCGGCCGGCCGCAGGGCAAACAGATGAATGCGCGTAAGCTGGAGAGCGTTGAACGTGTCCGTATCGATCTCGATTTCGTCTGAGTACCGTCGGAATAGGCCGCGCACGTACGGTGTGAGCACCGTGTCCAGCACGGCCTGCGGGTTCTCTGCAAATGCCTCACTCAGTCCCCACGACCGCAGCAGGCACTCTCTCTGGTACGCAGCCAGAAGTGCGTCTCTCCACATGCTCACTTCACGCTGCACCACCTCGAGGTCACCGTAGCCGCGGCGAAGCGCTTCGTCTGTGACGAAGCGGTCGCGCACAAGATCTGCGATGGCCAACCGTAACTGGTTCGGGAATTCGCGACGGCTGATCCATTTGCGTCGAAACACAAGGGGGTGCTTCAGCATTTCCTCGTGCAATCGAGCAACGGTCCACACCTGTCCGTCGATTCGCAAGACGGGTCTTCCAGCCAAAGCCTCAAGCTTGCCCTCCGATGCGGCGATCCTGGCGCTGTCCCCGGGCGTACCGAAGGCTGTTTGCTGAATCGCAGACCGCAATTGACCGTCAGTCGTGAGGTACAGGGGCTCGAGAGCCCGCACCAGCTCCCAAAACATCTCCGGGAAGAAGTGGAGCTCTTTGCCTCGCATCAGACGGGCTACCCACTGGCGGTAGGCGGCGCTGGCCTTGGACTCGCGAAGACGAGCTTGAGCGTCACGAATGGCCCGCTGCTGGGCTACTGAGCCAACCTCCACCCGATCGCGCCAGCCCACCACGCGCAGCAACACCACTGAGCCATCCACGGTCTGAATCGGGCCAACCAGTTGACCTTTGCGAATCGGCTGCAAGAACAAAGAGTCCAGGATGAACTGGGACTCGGTCGGCGTCCAGGTCACGGTGCGTTCCGCGGGGGAACCCAACCCGCCGAGCCGCACGACAACGCTGTCCAGCGGCCATCCGCAGCGCCGGGCCTCGTACAGTACCGCAGCACCGGCGCTGTCCTGCACGGTGACGTACTGCACGTGGTAGCGGCGACCGATCAGCCGCGCAGCTCGGCGCAGTTCCGCGTCGTCCAGGTGCACTTTGTCGTAAAACGCGAGCTGGTAAAACCAGTCGCGAACAGCCTGTTCCTTTCGGCCCTGGAGAAAAAGCTGAAACCACCGGCTTCGGGCGAGGGAGCTTGTGTCCTGGGCCTCGATGGCCAGGAGCTTCTCTGCGATCAAGGAATTCAGGACAATCTTCTTGTGAACAGGAGTGTTTCCGCTGCAGTAGGCAGGCCTTGGCGTGTACTCCGCCCGGCGCAAGAACTCCTGCACTGTCAGAGTCCTGTCCCCGACGCGGGCGAGCAGAGTCTCACGCGGCCCTGTCGGCTTACCCCTTCCGCAGGCGAGAATCAAAAGCCAGGCAAACAAAAGTGCTCTCGCCGCACCATTGCTGAGTTTTCCCCTTGTCATAGTGGGGCAAATCTTGCTCCCTGTTCTCTGTGTGCGCTTTCTCGCCGTCATCACCAGTCTCCCAGGATCTGTCCCGTTTCGCCTACCCGGAACCCCGCCAACTCAGGCCCCAGCCCGGCGGACGCGTTCAGTATGTCCCCGCTTGTTTGCAATCTTGCGAGAGTCTACGCGGCCCACGAACTCATCCGGGAAGAGCCTTTTTCCGACGCCTCGCGGGCGTTCAATCGGGTTCGCGTAGCAGTAGCGGCACCCGAGGGGACACTTATTGTACCAGCCGATGTCCCAGCTTTCGGTGCAGCCGCAGAGGGACCGTTGCCCTCTGGCTCGGCGTGTGGAGGCCGGGAGATTCCGGGGATGGAGCCGGGTGAGGAGCTCGCCGTCGATGCAGCGAGAGCGGGGCCAACCCGGAACGCAGCAGCCGTGCACCCGGATGCCGTGTTCGGCCGCCACACGCAGCAGCCAGTCGGCTTCTTCTTGCCATTCGTCCGGATCGGGGTGGCGTGCCTCAGCGCCGATGCGGTGGAGGCGCCGTTGCACCTTCGGGTAGATTGTCATCCAGCTCGTGGTCACATCTGTCAGGCTGAGTGCCCTGAGGCGGGGTGCAAGTTGCGCAAAGTAACGCAGGTTGCACACCTCGGAGCCATCGGCAAGGCGGATGTGGACGATCGGATCGAACCGAACGCGCACTCGCGCGGGAGAGCCCACGAAGGCGATGAGGTCGGGCAGCATGGCGAGCACGCGTTCCGGTTCAGGCACTCGCGGCTCCAGCACTGTGCTGCCCAAACCCGTGATGGTCAGGTGCAGGAAGAGCTGTTCATAGCGCCGGAGAGCACTGCGCAATCTCTGGTGCTGGAGCAGATTGGTTGGGTCCTTCGTCCAGATCACAACCGTGTGGGTGAATTCTGGCGGGCACTTCTGCTCGAGCGCCTCGGCGAATTCCTCGGGGTAGCCCGCCACCAGATCGATGCGGCGGCTGGCGCTGATGACGCGTGGTGTTGTGGCGCTGCGGCGACTCATTCCCACTTGTCGAGGAGCCAACCCCCCGGCTGGGTGACGAGCGGGTACCCCTCCAGGGTCATTCGAAGGTCGCTGTGCACTACACGGAAGTCGCGGGCGAGAAGGTAGCGAAAGGCGCCGAGCTGAGCCGTGGGCACCCAAAAGTTGAGATGCCCCAGGAACTCCCTTCTGGCCCAGTCGCGCAGGGAAGCGAGGAGCGAATCGATGAATTCGGGGGAAGCCGGCGGCCGGACGACGCAGGCGACTACGCGGAGCACGTGTCGCTCCTCGTCCGCAGCATAGGGTTCCGTATGTCCGATGGCCAGCGCCTCGCCGCATTCCGAGGTGAAGATCGCCGAATCGCCGTAGTGGTGTTCCCACGTGCCGATGATCAGGCTGGTGTAATCCAGCCCCTCGCACACCTGCGCGGCGATGTGACGAGCGCGCTCGAGGAATGTCTCCCGCTCCGGCTCGCTCAGCTGGCCGAAGTAGCGCCCGCTCGCCCGCGGTTCGTACTCCGGTGATGCGGGGTGCGAGAACACCTCCTCGGTCAGGCAAACCGTGAGACGTTCGGGGACGAACCCCATTTTGCCGTAGAAACCGAGGTTCCGGTAGCTCCGGGGCATGGTTTCCAGGCCGATGGTGGTAGCTCCCGCCTCCTTTAGGGCGGCGATGCAGAGGTTCATGATCTCGCGGCCAAGCCCCCGGCCCTGCAGCTCGGGTGCCACCGCCACCGGGCCGATCCAGCCCACCGTACCCCACAGGTGGGAGAAACCGAAGGCGCGGATCTGACCGTCCACCTCGAGCAGGTAGCTGCCGTCCGGGAACATGTCCAGGTACATCTCCAGGAACTCGATGCGGCATTCCGGGACCTGCGTGAAACGGTAGCCATCGTCCACCCGGCCCTGCGAGAAAGCGCGGGCCAGCAGCGAATTGATCCGGTGGAGATCCGCCCGCGTGATTCGTCGAATCGTCTCCATTGGCCGATCGTCGTCTCGTTGAGTCGGTTCCTCACCACACCCGCGGGAGCTCTAATCCTTCAACGAACAACCAACCGGTTCGTTCATCGCGCCGCAGGTTGTTGAACAGGCGGCGCGCGGCCCTGAGGTTTCTGCGGCGATAGGCGCTGTAGTTTGGCGCCCCCGGTCGGAGACTGTTGATGCGGATGTGGCTGTCGGAGTGAATGAACTGCCCGTCGCCCACGTAGATCCCCACGTGGGTGATGCGCTCGGGTGCGCGACCGAAGAAGACCAGGTCGCCCGGCTGCAGAGATTCAAAGGTGGAGTCAAAAGCGACGGCCTCACCGATTCGCGCCTGCATGTTGGCGTCGCGGGGGAGCACCACCCCGTTCAGTCTGAACACCATGCTGGTGAAGCCGGAGCAGTCCAAGCCTTTGGGCGACTTGCCTCCCCAGAGATACGGTCTGCCCATGAAGCGCAACGCGGTGTGAACGATCCGTTCCGGTGTGGGCCTGGCCGTGCGCAGGAAGGAGCTCAACCGTTTCACATGTCGGCTGTGGATCCAGCCCGCACGCCCGTCGGGAAACTGGACTTCGGTCCAGTCGCCTCTCTCCCGCAGGAAACGGAGAACGTCGCCGGCCACCGCGTCCGAGACGGGCTGGGAGCCCGGCGCGGGGAAGCGCAGGGTGGAGGCGTCCAGCTCCGTCACGATAACCCGCGGCGACGACATCCACTGCGCTACGCCCAGGCTGTCCGTAATCCAGATCCCGCCGTCGTCGGTCCAGCCGAGGTACCCGTCGCTCGCACGGACGAAGAACCACCACGGCCCCTCGCGTTTGAGCAGCCGAATGGGAGTTCCCAGCAACATCTGGTTCACGAGCTCTGCCGAGTGTCGTGGCTCGCGCCGCTGGTTGGCCACGCTCACGTTGACGATCGCCCAGCTTGAATCACCCACGGTGGAGTCCGGCAAAGTGCGAACTTGGTCGACGATGCGCTTCTTGGGGTACGCAGCGCGGAGGCGTTCCAGCAACTCGCGACGGGCCTCGGGTGAGGTGGTCTCGCCGCGAACGATCATCTGATCTCCGATTACTTCGCCCTCGATCTTCAGCAGGTGAAGTCGACTGTCGGGGCAGTGTCGCTCGCGCACTTCCGCCACAATCTCACGGGCCCGCGCTGGCAACACTTCCGAACGCTCGCGACACCCGACGCCGAGTATCGTGAGCGACAACAGGGCAAGTGGAAGGGCAGCGGACGAGAACAGTCTCGAATGGTTGCGATTCGGCATCCGATTTTTCCCTTCGTCTTGGTTGCCTATTTCACGGCGTGCTACCGACCTGGGTCCGCTGCAGAGGGAGACGGAGCCGTCTTTGCAAGCTCCCAGGATTCCCCGCAGCCGCTCGAAAGCCGTTTCCAGCGGGGGCAGGCGCACGCCGCCTGGATCAGCTCAGAATGGAGAGGTCACCCTTACCTTCGCGCATCACGGTTGGCGTTTCTCCCGTGAGGTCGATCACGGTGGAGGGTGTGAGCCCCAAAGGCCCCACGTCGAGCATCATGTCTACCTGGTTTTTGTAGAGGGCCTCGATCTCGTTGGGGTCGTTCAGCGGATCGCCATTGGGCCCCGTCACCGATGTGCTCACGATAGGATTGCCGAATTCTTCGAGCAACATTCTGCAAATGGCGTGGTCCGGCACACGGATTCCGACCGTCTTGCGGTTGCTGAGCAGCAGTTTGGGGACCAGCGGGGTGGCTGCCAACACGAAAGTGTAGGGTCCCGGCAGGGCGCGTTTCATGATCTTGTAAGCAGGGTTCGAGACGTAGGCGTACTTGCTGATCTCTTTGAGGTCGGGACAGATGAAGCTGAGGGGGCTTTTCCGGCTCTTGCCTTTGATCTGGTACACGCGTTTCACGGCCTCTTTGTTGAAAATGTCGCAGCCGAGGCCGTAGATGGTGTCGGTGGGGTAGATGATCACACCCCCTTTGCGGAGCGTTTCCACAGCCCTACGCAGGTGTCGCCCTTTTGGATGCAGCGGGTCAATCTGAAGCCGTTCCATCATCCCCTCCTCTGTGTGGGTCTGCACCGGATGGCGCACCTGGCCCGCTTTTCCGTTCCTCCCGCTTGCGCGCGAATTCTTTGCGTAGCAAATCCTGTTTCGCGCGAATGTAGTCCCGCTTGGGTATCACACTCTTCTTCTGTCGATTCGGGATGCCCTTCATCTGTCTACTCCACCTGGGGGTTTTCCCCGGCGCCGAACAGCGGGGCGAGTTCCTCCTCGCTCGGCGGGGGTGTGAGGTAACTCCCAACAATCAGCGCCACCAGTGAAACTGCGAGCGCAGGGTAGATCAACGGGATGCCCCAGGGATCGCCTTCCGGCACTTGCTCGGGCGGAAGGATGTAGGTCAGGGCCTTCAGCGCCACCGCCACCACCGTACCCCCAATGATGGATGCCAGGCCGCCCACACGGGTCGCACGCTTCCACGCGAGCGCGGCGATTAGGGCTGGGGTGATGGCCACCCCGTACACGGTGTAGGCGAAATAGCTCATTTCGAGCACCGACACCAAACGGGTGGCCAGCAAGTAGGCGAAAATGCCCAGGATTACGATGAAAGCTTTCTGCAGGGCCACCATTTGGCGCTGACTCGCTTCACGGTTCAGGAAGCGCTGGTAGATGTCACGCATGATGTTGGTGGTGGGCGAGAGGAGGTAGTTCATTCCCGTCGAAATGACGACGGCAGTGGCTGCGCCGAGCAGCAGGATGCCCACCCAGGGTGGCACCAGGTAGCGAGCCGCCTGTAGGACGATCGAGGCGGGGTCTATGCCTTCGCCGGTCTTCAGCCAGGACTGGATCTGTGGCCAGAAATGAGCGGCCGCGAAAATGGCGATGGCCACAACCACCACTTCCACAAAGATCGTCCCGATCACCCACAGAATCACCGCCTGCCGGGCATCTTTCGGCGTCTTGGCGCTGTAGAATTTCTGGTACATGCTCTGGATGCCCATCAGAAGCAGTAGTGTTGAGAGAAAGTAGCCCCCCGCCTTCAGCGTGGGATGCCGTCCGAATGTGTCGTTGATCAGCGCGAAGTGGCTGGCGGGCAATCGCAGGTGGGCCGTTTCCAGACCGCCCGCCGCCACGTACACGAACGGCAGCGACAGAAGGCAGGCCAGCAAGATGATGATTCCATTGGGCAGGTCCGTGTACGCCACGGCGATCATCCCCGCCAGCGCGGTGAACAGAATCACGAAGATCGCAGCCAGGGTTTGCCCGTAAGCTACAGACATCTGTCCGTCCGTGGCCACGTTGAGGATGTAGCCACCGGCCCGGAACTGGTAGGACACAATGGCGGTGAAGCTGATGATCAAAGCCACGGCGCCGAAGACCCGAGCCGCTGGACCATAGCGAACCTCCAGAATGTCCCCGATGGTGTACTGACCGAAGGTGCGGATCTTCCCGGCCAGGAAGTAGATGATGATGATTCCTACCCACGCACCCGCCGGGAGCCACAGGCTACTCCAGCCAGCTTTGGCCGCGTATTCCGCTCCCGCGATGAACGTGCCGGAACCGATCCACGTGCAGATGAGCGTGAACACCATCACTTTGACGCTCAGGGAACGTCCCGCCACCATCATGTCGTCCTGGGTTTTGACGCGTCGGGCGCGGTAGAGGTTGAGGCCCGTGAGGACCAGCAGATAGGCGAAGATCACGTAGAGGTACCAGCTCATGGGTTTGCCCTCCGACTGTACCGTTCACTGCTCCTGTGACGTGCGGCAGTGTCGTTTCGTGCGGAGACTCACGCGGGAATGGGAACGATTTGGTCCTGGCGAGGTCCGGTCACTTCCACCCGGCCTTCGTCGGTCACGAAGACGTCGATTTCGGAGCGAATGCCGAAATTCTCGTGGGGCAGGTAGATGCCCGGCTCGATGGAGAAGCAACTCCCCGGCAGGATGAGCCGCTCGTCTTTCGTCTCCAGGTTGTCGATGTTCACCCCGTTGCCGTGCACTTCCGTGCCGATACTGTGGCCAGTTCGGTGAATGAAGTACTGGCCGAAGCCCGCATCTTCGATCACTTTGCGGCAGGCGTCGTCCACTTCCCAGCCGTGGACCGGTTTCCCTTCCTGGAAGCGGTCCTCCAGCAGCATCACCGCCGTGTCTCGGGCCTGACGCACGATGCCGAACACGTGACTCAGTCGCTCCGGAATCTCGTCGCCGATGTACCCAACCCAGGTGATGTCGGCGTACACGGCGCCGGGCTGGTCGAGCTTCCCCCAGAGGTCGACGAGCAGGAGATCGCCCGGTTGGATGGGCGAGCAGTTCTCTTTGGTCGGCTCGAAATGCGGGTCGGCGGCGTGGGCGTTGACGGCCACAATGGGGCCGTCTTCCCAAACGAGACCCTCGGCGCGCATCTCATCCTGCATGTACCGCTGGATTTCGTACTCATCGATCTTCTGCCCGGCCTGGAGCCGGCGTGCCACTTCTTCGAAAGTGCGCGCTCGAACTTTGTGCAGTGCTTCGGAGGCTTTCAGGTGCGTCTCGTAGCCGTGTCGGTCCAGCCTCGCTTCGAACTGTCCCACCAAATCCGCGCTCGACACCACCTCCACGCCGAAGCTGCGGATCAGGTCGATCGTGCCTGCATCCACCACGGAGACGTAGGGGATGTGGTTCAATGGCGAGTATTGCATCGCCACTTTCCGTGCCCCCCGAAGGATCGAACGCAGGATTTCGTGAAGCTGTTGCCATGGAAGGTAAACGTGCTTCCGGCCAGGCAGATGGTCCAGTCGCCACGGTTCAATGCTGTGCACCACTTTCTGCGGTTCCCCTTTGGCAGGGATGTAGTAGAACCATCGTCTTGAGGAAAAACGCTTCGTGTCGATCTCGAGGATCTTGTGGGCGATGGCGTCGCGGTTGTGGAAATCGTAGAAAAGCCAGCCATCCACGTCCGCCTGCCGCAGCGCCGACTGGATAGCCTTGAGGTCCATTTCGCCTCCTCGCGTTTTGGTTCTCCAGTCCCCGAACCCCGGACCGGCTCGAGGGGCCAGCCGCGCTCGTCTGGCGCCTCGGGTTTCTCCGTCCGACGGCGAACCGGACGGGCAGCTCAACCTCCCTCCGGCCCTCACCCGATCCCGGTACCCGATTCCTCCGCTCAGAGCCTCCGGTTGAAAACGCTTCGAGCCTACCAGGCTCAAGTTAAAGATTCGCTGCTGCAAACGCAACAGCGAGCTTGGTCCGGTGGGGGGTCATTCGCATGTCACTGTGGGCCCGAACCGTCCCGTGTCCCAGGCTGGAAAGCGAGGAGATGAGGTCTGCGCCGGGAAGACGGTGTCGGGGAGCGCTCCGAGAAAGCGGTTTGGCGCTGGAGGCAGGTTCCGGTCGGAGCGGTTCGGGAGAAGAACGGCAGGGGGCGTTACCTCACCCCGCGGGGTGGGTGTTTGCTCCGGTGGGCGTCAACGCTGGGTGATTGCGGTCGTTTGCGTCTTCTGGCGTCGCTGGTCGCGAGCGAGGAGCTCGGCGAGTGCGTCGCGGGAGGCAGGGGTGGGAATGATCTGCCCGGTTCGAGCCACGTAGTACCATCCGGAAGAACCCAAGTCGCTGACCTCGCCGGACAGGAGATCCTGAAAGTCCCACGTATGGACGGTGTCCACGGTCACGTGCATCGTGCTTTCGGGATCGGGCGAGGAAGAGAGAGGATTGGCGGGGAATGCCCGCAGGTACGGTCCGTAGCGAAAGGTCGAATCGGGCATCGGGGACACACGGCCCGTTTCGTCCGTGTACCAGGTGAGCTGGCGGCGGAAGGTCACAGGGTCACCCGCGCGGTTGGCGTCCTGTTCGGAGCAGGGGAAGAAGCCGTGGTCATGGTAGTACCGCGCAATTGCCTCGCGCAGGGCCTTGAGATCGGCCCGGAGGATGGCCTGCTTGTCGGACAGATTGCTCTCGTTGCCGCGCACCACCAGCATGCTGCTCACCAGACCAATCGCGGCCACGGCGATCAGGATCTCGGCTAGGGTGCTTCCTGCTCCCTTCTTCTTTTCCGCCATGAGTCCCTGTTCCTCGCGGTTGTCTCGCTCCGCCGTAGGTCCCTGTTGGACCTGAGTGAAAAAAGACCGCTACGCCCCCCGGACAGTTACCTCTGTGGTAGCGAACCTCTTCACTTCCTTAACTTTCGGAGCCAGGGGAACCGTGAAGTAGAACGTGCTCCCTTTGCCCTCTTCGCTCTCCACCCACATATTCCCGCCGAGGTGTTCGACAATTTCTTTGGAAATCGGGAGTCCCAGGCCTGTGCCTTTGGGGCGGTTGGTGAGCCCTTTACCCTCCACCACTTGCTGGAACCGGTCGAAAATGATGGGGAGGTAATGCTTCGGGATGCCAATTCCGGTGTCCTTGACCCAGACTTTCACGTAGTCGCCTCGGTCGGTGCTGCGCCGCCCCTCCAACACCTCGTGGCCCACTATCACCTTGCCGCCTTCCGGCGTGAATTTCACCGCGTTGCTCAGCAGGTTCACGATTACTTGGACGAGTCGTTCCCGGTCCGCCCGCACGTAGAGGGGCTCTTCGCGGTTTTCCCAGATCAGCTCGATATTCTTCTCCTGCGCGAGAACCTTGACGGAGTCGATGGCCTGGCCGATCGCCTGGCGCAGGTCGAAGTCCTCGATCTCCCAGTGCATCATGCCGGCTTCGATCTTGGAGAGATCCAGGATGTCGTTCACCAGGCGCGCCAGCCTGTCGCTTTCCCGGTTGATGATTTCCAGGAATTCCCTGCGGTGCTCGGGATCGTCGTATTCCAGCAGGATTTCGGCGAAGGATTTGATGGCCGTGATGGGCGTGCGCAGCTCATGCGACACCGCCGACACGAACTGATCTTTGAGCTGATCGAGGCGCCGCAGCTCGCTCAGCTCTCGCTCTTCCCGCAGGTCGATGAGCACGAAAATGACCCCTACGGGTTGGCCCTCTTCGTTGCGAAGTGGACTTGGCACCAGGCGGACCGGCAGCCGGTCCTCGTCGTTGCCCAGCTCAATCTCCACGCTCTCGGTTTCCTTCCCCTCGCGCAGGGCCTGCAACGCCCGACTGAAGGAATGCCCAATGTCGGGCCGAAGCACTTCGGAAAACGTGAGCCCCGTGGCCTCGTCCGGATCGACGTGGAGCATCCTCCCTGCGGAGGAATTCATCAGCGTGATGCGTCCCTCGAGATCTGAGGCGACGAGCCCGCTGGGCATGCACTCCAGCACGGATTCCAGATACGCCTTCATGTTCCGAATGGCCTCGGCCTGGATTTCTGTGTTCTCGAGCAGGCGTCTGCTCTCGAGGGCCAAGGCGCTCTGAGTGGCCACGACGTAGAGCAGGTTGTACTCGATTTCAGTGATCTCTTCCGGGCTCATGTCGAGCACGATGAACAACAGCCCGAAGCGATCGCCGTGGGCGTCCAGCGGGACCCAGAGGCCCGTGTACTTCGCTTCCTGCAGCCCGAGGTTGAGCGGCAGCGTGGCGATCCTGCCCTGAGCGAGGGCCCATTCGGCGATTTCGGTGTCCACGGCCTGGTCGAGCAATTCCTGCGTGTCGGCGCGGAAACCGTGCTGGTGGGCGGCATACAGCACCCCATTGGTTGGATCGCGGAGCAGGAAGGCGCAACCCACCGTGGGGAGGAGCGCTCCGAGCACGCGCCCCAGGGAGTCGACGATCTGCTGCTGACTGTTGGCCGTGAAGATCTCGAGGGTCGACTCGTAGGCGAATTTCAGCTGCAGGTAGGCGTCGGCGTACTTGTCGGCGCAAGGCTGACAAGCGGGATGTTTTCGATCACGCTGTTGCTGCATATTCCACTCTTTGGGGCTCATCCCTCAGCGTGAGTCGTGTTTCCAATCTTGTGTGGCTCCAGTTTTCCTCAAGACGTACCGGACGCGAGCTGAAGGAAGATGCTCGAACGCTCGAATTCCTTGTAGAAGTTCGCCAATACACGCTCCATCGCCTCGGGGGGTAGGCGCAGAACGTCCCAGATGGAGCTATCGATTTCCGGATTGAGATCGTCGCCTGCGTAGCCGACTTTTTCCATCCGGACCACCGCATCGGCGAGATGGACGAGGCAGGTGAGGCGGGTCGAATGCTTCGCCTTGGAAGGCACGTGGTGGAAACCGATGGCTTCATCCAGTTGAGTTGGCAGGTTCCAGTTGTCCGCCAGCCAGCGCCCGATGTCGCTGTGGGTCACGCCCAGCACCGTCCGTTCGGCCTGGTACATGCTGACGCCGTCGCTCTCAACGATCTGGATGATTTCTTCGAATTTGTCCGGCAGGTACTGATCGACCACTACTTTGCCGATGTCGTGCAGAAGACCTGCTACGAAGGCCTCCTCCGGATTGGAGTAGCGGATTTCCCGAGCCAGCAGCTTTGTGGCTACTCCGCAGGCGATCGAGTGCTGCCAGAACTTGCTCCGGTCCCACTTGCCCACGGCGCGACCGTTGTTACCAAACGCGTCGAACACCGACGCGCTGAGCGCGAGATTCTTGACCGTGTTGAACCCCAGGATCACGGTGGCCTGCGTGACAGTCGACACGCGCTTGGGCAGCCCGTAGAACGCTGAATTGACGATCCTGAGCACTTTGGATACCAGCGCCTGATCGTTGGTGATGATCTTCGAAACGTCCGACGCCGAAGCGTTCGGATTGTTGACGGCCCCCATCAGTTGAGTGACGACCTGAGGCAGCGTAGGCAGGTTCTTGATGCGTCGGACGACCTGCACAACGTCTGAGGAAACCGTCGCAGTCTGCATCTTCTCATCTCCCTTGGGTGTTGTCCGCGCTGTTGCTCCGCGACAGTAAATGAGTCAGGCTGCCCTCCTTCGTGCGCGGCGACCTACGGGACCGTCAGGTCTCGCCAGATTGCTCTGGAACAAACTTGCGCACTACTTCCACGATGTGCGTGGGGCTGAAGGGCTTCGGCAAGTAGGCGTCGGCGCCGGCGGCCAGTCCCCTCTCCACGTCGGAGCGCTGCCCTTTGGCGGTCAGCAGTACGATCCGGGTCCCGTGCAGAGACTCATCCGAGCGGATCTCCTGGCACACCTCGTAGCCGCTCTTGTGCGGCATCATGAGGTCCAAAAACACCAGGTCCGGCCGGATCTGCTTCGCCATCTCGCTGGCTTCCTGACCGTCCCGGGCCACGTACACGTCGTAGCCGTTCCTCTCCAGCACGTACGAGAGAGAACGGGCGATGAAGGGCTCGTCGTCGGCCACTAGAATCTTGGGCCTGCTCACCGGTTTGCTCCCTCTTGCTGTTGCATAACCCAGGCTTTCGCTCGCTGGTAATCCTCCCAGGTTCGCACTACTTGCTCGTAGAAAGTGCGATTGGAGAGGTCTCGTTTGCCACGCAGCGCTTCCTCCAATTCGTCTTCGAGGCTCTGGAGCCGTCTGGCTACGCCGCGGAAGCCCGCCAGGGCAGAAGCCCCTTTCAGAGCGTGGCAGCGCACTTTGGCTCGCTGGTACCACTCGTGCTGGCTGGTATTGGGAACCTCACTGGCAAGCGCCAGTAGCTCCTGCAAACCCAGCTCCATGCTGCGAAAATAGAGCCCAAGCATGGACCGCCACTGCTCCACAGCCACATGGTCGATGTCTGGCCTAAGCTGTGTCTCCATTTCCACGGCTGTCCTGCAGATGGCCTGTCACTGAGTCGCAGGCTCGCTGACCTCCGCCTCCGGCTGCTCGGCGTTGTCTTTCGCTTCGGAACTCTGCTCTTTCGTTTCTCCCTCGCCCGTTTCCTGCTCTTCGGGCTCAAGTTTGTCCATGATTTTGCGTACTTTGATCATCAGGGAAGTAGGATTGAAGGGCTTGGTAATGTAGTCGAGGGCGCCAAATCGCAAGATCTTGACGACTTTGTCCTTCTGAGCCAGTGCTGTGAGTGCGATGACGGGGAGGTCCTGCTTGCCCAGCTCCTTCCGCAGCTTTTGTAAGAAGGTCTCGCCGTCCATCACGGGCATCATCAGATCTAGCAGGATGAGATCCGGCTCGTGTTCTTTCACCAGCTCCAGCGCTTCGCGGCCGTCCTCTGCGGTCAGCACGTTGTGTCCGAATGAACGGAGGTATTTTTCCACGGCGAGCCGCGTGAACCGGTCGTCGTCGACGATCAGAATCGTTCCCATGATCGGCCTCGCTCAGTTGAATTTCTTGATCACCACCATGGTAATATCATCGGCAAAAGTGGTATTTCCTGTAAAGCGTTCCAGTTCGGAACGCACTTCTTCAACGATCTGGCCCGCGGGCAGATGGCGCCTGCTGGCCACGAATTCGGCTAGTCGTTCTTCCCCGAATTGTTCACCGGAGGGTGATTTCGCTTCGGAAACACCGTCGGTGAAGAGGAGGATCACGTCGCCATCTTTCAGTTGGACTTCACGCTTTTCGAAGCTGACCTCGGGCCAGATGCCGATCAGCATGCCGTCGGCATCCAGGCGCCGGATCTGCCCCGACTCGCCGTCCACCCAAATCGGCAGGCAGTGGCCCGCGTTCGCGTACTCCAGATTCCAGGTGGTCAGGTCCAGGCGGGCACAAAAGGCACTGATGAACAAGCCTCCCCCTTCGAGGTCTTCGTAGAGCACCCGATTGGTCCCGTGCAGCACCTCGGCGGGGTCGCGCCAGCGCGTCACTTCGGAGCGGATCACGCTTCGCACGCCGACCATCAGCAGAGCGGCTCCGATGTCGTGCCCCGACACGTCCGCGATCACGATGCTGAGGAGCTCCGTTTCATCTCGGTAGAAATCGTAGTAGTCGCCGCCCACGTTGTGGGCAAGCTGGTAGTAGCCGGCGATCTCGCCACCTGGTAGTCGAGGCCAGGTTTTCGGTAGCAAACTGAGCTGGATGCTCTTGGCGATTTCCAGCTCCTTTCGCACGGCTTCGGCGGCCTTGGCTTGTTCCACGAGCTGGCAGTTGTACAGGGCAATGGCCGTCACCGAGGCGATGGTGCTGAGCAGCTTGAGATCGGAAGTGGAAAACGGCCGGCCATCGGCCCGGTCGGCGAGATTGATGACCCCGAGTTTCCGCCCCTTCACCTGCAGCGGAGTGGCCATCAGCGGTACGGAGAGGAAGGAGTTCGTCTCGTACTTGCCCTTCCCGTTGGCCCGGGTTCGTAGCTGCTCCACCTTCTCGAGGTCTTCGACCAAGAGGGGTTGCCCTTCCTGGAAAACCCAACCGCAAATCCCCTCGCCCGGATTCACCCTGACCTGCTTGGCCTCGTCCTCGGGCATGCCCACCTGGGCCAGGATGTGCAGTTGGCCGTCGTCGGGATCGAGCACCAGCACCGAGGCCCGCTTGGCCGGAATCGCTCTCAGCGCGAAGTCGAGCGCAATTCGACACACGCGCTCGGCGTTGAACACGGTTCCCAGTGATTCGGTGATCTCATGGAGGAGGTGGATTTCCTCGTAGCGCTCAGCAACTTCGGCGGAGAGGCTGGCGATTTCGAACTCGCAGTAGAGCCGATCCTCGATGAGGCGAGCCAGATTCTCCCCCAGCTCTTGCTCGGAGGGAAGCAGGGGTTTGCCGTTCGGCGCCCACTCCAGAAAGCCGGCCGTCTCTTCGTGAAACTTGATGGGGACCGAGACGTAGCCGTCCGCTGGCTGATCCGAGCTGTGGAAGAGGACCTCGCCCTCGAGTGTACGGACGCGGATCGACAGGCCCAGGTTTGCCACCAGATCGCCGAAGCTGCGTTGGAAGGAGCGTTGTTTGAACAGGTCTTTCAGGAACATTCGTACCTGCCGATGCGCGCTGACTGAGAGTTCCACGCGTGCGGTCGGGATGTGGGGCGACGCTCAGCACAGGCGATTCCGGGACGGTGCGCCGTCATACACAATTTCGGCAGGAGATACGTTCGTCTTGAGCCGGTCTGAGAGGGCCCGCTCCCGACCACGCTTGGCGTGGCATTCTCTGCCGGTTTCGGGTGCGGAGGGGGCGCCAAAGGGACGCGCTCCTGCCCGTCCTTTGGGTATTGGGGATCGAGAGGAAGGTGGCCAGTAAGTGCGGCCAGTCCTGGGATGTCAGTAGAGCAGGTACCGCTTGCGGCGTTTCAGGAATTCTTCCAACCCCCGGTTTTGAAGCTCCCGCAGCTCCTCAAGGGAGCGGCCTTCAAGCAGGGCTCGCGTCAGTTGCCGGCTTCCGGTGAGTAGTTCCATGCCCCGCTTGCGGATCCGAAAGCTGTCAGGGTGGGCGGTACGCAGAGCGCAAAGGAGCTTCAGGCCGAATTCGACGGAGCGGAAAGTCCGGGGCTGGGTGACGTCCAACCAAATGCCCCGACAGGTTTTCCCCTCGTACTTTGGGTTGGTGGCCACGCCGGGGATGTCGACGGGAACGAAGTTCATCTCCCGGCAGGCGACCCCGAAGCTTTCGGGCTTTAGATGACGCAGCAGAACTTGCGGATCCAGCCACGGAGCGCCGATGTTCTGGAACGGGTGACGCGTCCCCCTCCCTTCAGACACATTTGTGGCCTCGAGGAGACCCATGCCGGGGTACAAGAGGGCGGTGGTGTCTGAAGGCATGTTGGGGGAGGGACGGATCCAGCGGAGCCCCGTGTCCGAGTGCAGCATCCCTCTCTTCCAGCCGCGCATGGGCACCACGGCGAGCTGAGGCTTGAGGCCCCCGGCCAGCCAACCCTCACCGGCGAACATCCGGGCGAGCTCGCCCACGGTCATCCCGTGCCGCAGGGCAATCGGGTGGATTCCCACGAAGGAGCGAAGCTCGGGCTCAAGGACTGGTCCCTCGACGATCTCACCGCCGATGGGATTGGGCCGATCCAGCACTACGAACGGGATCCCGCGTTCCGCGGCGGCTTCCATTGCCAGCGACATGGTGGAAATGTACGTGTAGAAGCGGGTACCCACGTCCTGAATGTCGAAGATCAGCACATCCACGTTCTCGAGCATCTCTGGGGTGGGCTTCTTGGTGCGGCCGTACAGGCTGTAGATCGGTACCCCGGTGCGCGTGTCCCTGCCGTTCTGCACCGACGCTCCGGCTTCGGCCGATCCACGGATGCCGTGTTCCGGGCCGAACAGCGCCACGAGCTGCACGTCTTCGCGAGCATGGAGCAAATCCGCGAGATGGCGGCCGTCGGAGGTGACCCCCGTCTGGTTCGTGATCAATCCCACACGCTTGCCGCGTACCAGGTGGGCGTACTCGCTCAACAAGAGGTCCGCGCCGGGAAGAACCTTGGGGTGCTCACTGCGGCAACCGCTGACTGCCAGTGCGGACAGCAGCAAGGTCATCGTCCACGAGGCTCTCATGGTTTTGCTCCTCCACCGCGTTGGGATTCCGTGGAGCCCAACATGTACCGCCCGTGGGAATTGCCCGTGGTTGGTCCCGTTCGTTGCCACGAGGCGAGGCGGGAGGACAGGTCGAGCGCTGCGTGTTGTCGCTGTGAGGCGATCGATTCTCGCGGGGGGAAAATCGCCTGCCCCGTTCCACCGGTTCGTCGCCGGTGTAGCGGATTGAACTCCCCTACGCGACTGGCGAGATCAGGAATTGGGGTTCGGCTCGGGCAGGGAGGTGTCCACGGGCTCGACCACTGGGATTTGCACCTGATCCTTCGCGCGCAGACGGGAAAGATCCTTGTCCGGATTGTAGAGCCAGACAAGCCAGTAGGGCACGTCGTAGACGGAGTGGCACAGGTACCAGATGTTCTCGCCCCGTCGGATTCGGTGCGTTCGCGTTCCGCTCACCCGGTAGGTCTGGAAGAAGTCCTCCTCGATGCTGCGCAGGTATTCCACGCGCTGGCGGTGGAATTCCTCCGGACTGACGTTCCGAAACGTGAGGCGCAGGCGCTGGCCAATGCGAATGTCCTGACCGTACGCAAGACCATTCAGGCGACGAAGCTCCTGCGTGGGGATCTTGAGCCATTCCGCGTAGTGCCCCAGCGTTTCCTCCGGGAGCACGCGGATCCACCCGTCTTTCGGGAACTCGGCCTGATCGGCGAGCCCAGGGATGCTTTGCGGCCCCTCTGCCGAAGCTTCCGACCAGGAGCTGTCGTAGGGAACCCAGTGCAGCTCAGCCGTACCACCCCCGAGCACCGGTCGCTCGGAGCGCGAAGCTTGGGCGCCCGCACTGGCACTAGCCAGTTGCACTTCGGTGGCTGTGGGGCCGGGCTTGCCGGGCGTGGTTTTCTTCTTGCCGGCGGAGGCTTGGGCCAACTTGGTGGAGGCCCGGCCAGCGCGGTAGCTGGAAGGAGGCACGTTCAGCACTTGCCCGGCGCGGATCCGATTCGGATTGCGAATATCGTTGAACGCAATCAGGTCGCGAATGGGCACGCCGAGTCGGCGGGCAATTTCGCCCAGGGTCTCTCCGCGGCGCACCCGGTACGTGTTGGGGCGTAGCTGCCGGGGGTGTCGGTACTTCTCCGGAATAGAGGCGTAAAGCGCTTCCGGCGGAGCGGGCAAATCGACTGGCAGGCGCAGCACGTAGCCACGAGGGATTCGGCGGTGCCCGCGCCACACCGGAGATCGGAGCGCCGGGTTGAGCTCCCGCAGCTTTTCGAGATCTACGCCGAAATGCCGAGCCAATTGCTGCGCGGACACGTAGTCGGGTAGCTCGAACTCGACGAACTGGAGGGGTGGTTCCATCTGCACCTCGCCGAAGAACCTCCGGTAGTTCGTCCGCACGTACAGGGCAGCGAGGAACTCGGCGTAGAAGTTCTTGGAAGCGAATCTGAAGCTGCGACTTCGGTAGCGCCGGATGATGGTGTCGAAATCGCGGGTGCCGAGGATGCGCACGGCCCGCTTCATCCCGGCGAGGCCGTGATTGTAGGCCGTGATGGCAAGGGGCCAGGTGCCCAGCTCTTCGTAGTTCTTCTTCAGGAGTTGCGCGGCAGCCTCGGTAGCCCGGATGGGGTCGAATCGTTCATCGAGTTCGTAGCTGATGCGCAGGAAAAGCCGGCCAGTGCGACGGGTGAATTGCCAGATACCGGCGGCCCCCATGTGCGAGTAAGCACGCCAGTTGAAGCTGGACTCCACGTGGGGCAGAGCTGTCAGTTCCTCGGGGAGCCCGTACGTCCGGAAGATCTCCCGCATTCGGTCGATGTACCGGCCGGACTGCACGAGGCCGTAGAGGAAGAAATCGCGATTACCCCGCTGAACGCGGACATTACGTGCGGCTCGCCTCAAAGCCGACTTGCCCCCGTAGGGCTTCCACAAATCGTGAAGGCGTTTCTCCTGCGGCGTCAGGCGGTCGGCCGGTTTGCTGGCTGCTTGGCGGAGCAGTCGTTCGTATTTTCGGCGGAAGTGACGAGCGTACCGTCGGCGAGTGTACTCGCGCACTTCATCCGTTCCGAGCAGTTGGCGGAGATCCACCACTTCGTAGACGATCAACAGGTGGGAAGCGTCGTGGACGATGAGCTGGTCGCTGTGCCACTGCGAGTAGACTTTCACCCAAAAATCGACGTTCTCACGAATGCTTTCCGGAAGGGGGAAGATGTCATTCCTGGGAATGTCCTGAGGCTCGAGCGCCCCCGCGTCGGCGGTGAAAAGGAGAACGCTCAGCAAAAACACCCCCCACCATCTTCCCGGCTGGCGAGTTTCTCGATCCCCGGACCGAACCGTCATTCGTACTGCTCCCGTGCCTGCCTGTGCTTGCACTGTCGCTCCGGAAGTGCCTCTCCGGAGCCCTTCGGTCACTGGAGTGCACTGCGCATTCTCTGGGTAGCTCTGGATTTCGGGCGAGCCGGCGAAGAGCGTCGGGCCACGTTGCCATCCGAAACCCGAGCCACGGTTTCAGCCACTGCGAAAAGAACCTTCCGGTCGGTTCGCGGCGGGTCCGGGTGCCGATCTGTGGAGGCCCGCCAAACCTTCCGGAAGGTTCTTGAGGTGCGGGACGTCTTCCCCCCGCGGGATTCTCCGGGACACCGCCCTTTCGGCCCGTTGTCCCGGTGACTATTCTCAGTGCATCCAGTCTTCCAGGTCGCCGTACTCGG
>CAYXFI010000004.1:0-38507 GCA_964464205.1 uncultured Cytophagia bacterium | reverse complement strand
CTTGGCCGCTCGGCTCAAGAGGCAGCGAAGATGACCTCCCGATCGATCCTTCGGACCGAGGAAGCCCCCTTCATGTGACCGCGACGCGGAGCCTCAGGCCGATCTCGCACCTCCTGTCGGTACTACGATTGGCCCCGATCAAAGCAGGCCGTTCCTCCGCAGTACGTTCTCCACGTGCTCCTCCTCCTCCGGCGTGAGCGGCAAGATCGGGGAAGAAACCGTGGGTCCGCACAGTCCCAGTTTGCTCGCGGCCATCTTGATCGCGGCCAGGAAAGAGCGACACTCGTACAGCTTCCACACGTCGTTGACGCGCTGTTGAAGCTCACACGCCCTGGCCAGATCGCCCGACTCCAGAGCTTCGAAGAGCTGGACACACAACGCCGGTGCCACATTGGACACGCCGTCCAGGCCCCCGTCCGCTCCGCTCCAGATCCCGGCGGCCCAGAGGTGCGATTTGCCAATGAAAATCCGGAAATCGGGCCGGCGCTTCTTCAATTCCACCAGCCTTGTGAGGTAGACGAAATCGGCAGAGCTATCCTTAATCCCGGCCACGTTTTCCAGCTCCAGCAGCTCAAGCAGCACGGCGATGGAGATCCCAACCCCCACCACCATCGGGAGGTTGTAGATGAAAAGGGGCAACGGTGAGGCTTTCGCGAGCTGGCGGTAGAATTCCAGGATCTCTCGCTGGTCGTTGATCGGGAGGAAAAACGGAGGATGCGCTACCACGGCGTCCACACCCATCTCCGCGACAGACTCCAGTTCGTCCAGGGCCTGTCGTGTGCTCGCTCCTCCCACATTGGCCAAAACGGGCACGCGGCCCGCCACGGTGCGCACCACCACATCCACCGCCCTTCGCCTCTGCTCCTCGAGCAAACACTGCCCCTCGCCCGTCGTCCCGTTCACAAGCAGGCCGTGCACGCCCCCTTCGAGCACGTGTCGCACTACTCGTTCGAGGCCCGCCTCATCCAGGTCCCCCTCGGGCGTGAGGGGTGTGATGAGCGGCACCACAATGCCGCGGAGATCCCTCACCCTGGCGACATCGTTCATGCGTCCGACCTCCTTCGCTCTCCAGTCGGTGCCTGGTGTGTAACTCTCTCCCCAGGTTGATTCTCTTCGATGATGAAACCGTGGTAGCGACCCATCCAGTACGGCAATAGCCAGAAGCCGCCGTCGTCTTCCTCCCGTCCGTCCCCGCCGTCGTCCAGCAGGTACGGGTTCCCGTTCCACTTCATGATAGCCCGTTCCGAAGCCGGGAGCACCCATTGGTTCTGAATCTGGCCGAATCGCGTGAGGAGAGAGTCGACCCGGATGTCCTTACGATGGCTGTTGCGGACTCGCCACTTCACGAGATCGAGCGGGATGTCCCGCAGTGTGGCCACGCCCTCCTCAATACCGCAGTCTCTGCCCAGAGCTACGCTGGCGATGAAATTCCACAGCGGATTGTGCTCCGGCCGCTCGATGGCCCAGCTTCGTTCCATGCTCCGGCGGTAGAACTGGAGATATTCTTTGCGATCCTCGTAGCGAAACAGGATGTAGTACGGCAGGAAGGCGAGCTCGTCGTCCGAGTGATTCACTTCGTCCGGCGGCACTTTCTTCTGGTAAACGGTGTTCTCGGCGTAGTGATGATCCCGGGCCAGTCGCTCGTAGTGCTGCATGTATTTCGGGTCGCCCGAAACGTGGTAGGCGGCTCGCAGAAAGGACAGAATTTCCAGGGAGTTCAACCCCTGTTCCATCCGCCAGTTGGGGTTCTTGTTGAGCGAATCCGGGTTCCACACCCCCCAACGGGTGGGTTTGCCGTCCACATCGACCAAATGGTAGTTGTGCTCGATGATGTGGTCCACGATTCGGCAAATCAGGTCGCGGGCTCTCTTGCGGTAGGGTTCGTCCTCGATGAGATCGTAGAAGATGGGGTAGGCGAACAGGTGGCCCACGATCTCGTCGGAGCTGGTGTCTCCTTTCCATTTCCACTTGCCGTCCGGCGTCAGGTGCCATTCACCGCCGTAGGTGGGCTGATCGGCGGGCACGTAGGATCTCGCCGGGAAGCCCGGGATGCCCGTGATCCGTTCCAGCCTCTCCATCGCCTCGAACGTGTGAATGGCCCTACGTTTGGCCGCGGTATCCCCCGTCACAGCGTACCGAAAACACTGCGCAGCCAGGTAGATGCCGGTCCAGAGTCCGTCGTTGTCGTTGTCTTTCGGGTACCAGGTGGTGAGGTCTCCTGGGCGGCGCAGACCGCATTCCGCCACCAGCCCGAAACGGTCGTGCCTCTCCTCCACCCTCCGTTCGAACAGCCTCGCCTTCTCCGCGAGCGACATCCGCCTGCGGAAGAGATGACTCACCCCGTTGGCGGTGAGAACCCAGACGCTCGTGTCGAATTCGGCCACTATCGCTCGTACGTGGTCGTCCGGCAGGTAGCGGCGACTGGCGTAGTACTCCCAGTTTCGCCCGGTCCAGCAGCAAAGTCCCCAGCTTGTGCCGGCCCACAGAAACCGCTCGGACGAAGCGAGGCACGTCACATCCTCGTACGGCAACCCCACCTTCCCGTCCACTTTCTCCCAACCGACTCCCTTGCTCGTCCAAAGGCCCGTTGGAGTTCCCACCCACAGCGATCCCCGGAGAAACGCCAGACAACACGGCTCTTTCACTTCAGGCGGCAGCTCCGACTCCTGCTGCCAGCCGTTGCTGGCCATGCGGAAGATCCACCGGTCCGTCAACACGTAGGCGTTCCCCTGCGGATCGAACGTGATGTCGGCCACGGGTCGCGCCGAGGGCAGCGGCACGTACTCCGCCTCCGCTTTGGCCAGGTCCACACGCAAAATCACGTGGTCGCCGATCGCCCACACGCGGGCCGGACCCGCCACCAGCCGCGAAGGAAGACCGGACATCCCGCGGGGATAGGAGACACGGCGCCAACTGTCCCCCTCCCGAATCCAGATCCGGCGCGGGCCCAAGAGCACCAACCGCTTCGAGAACCAAAGTATCGAGCGGATCGGTTTCTCCGGCAGTCTGAACCCGAGGGCGGTCAGGGTATCCCGGTGATCGATCACGTAGATCTCATCGCCCGTGGCCACCAGGGCACGGCCACGGTCGAAAGTGGCAATGGCTTGAGGAGCGCTGCCCACCCTAGCTTGGACATCCACCACGAATTTGTCTTTCTGCAGGTACGGCCGATCCACCACTCCGGGAATACGGGGCTTACCCCGGTTGCAGCCGACTACGGCCGTACTCAGGAGAATCAGGCTGAGAGAGAGAACCGTCCGTCTCCAGCGCAGCATTCACCGCCTCCTGATGTTGAGACCACCGCTTCGTTCCGCTGGACAGAGCACAGATTGCTGCCCCCGGACACGCCAAGCCCCCGGTACCTCCGACGCCGCGGCGAGCAATGGGGGACGGAGCTCCCGATTGCGAAATCGCAGCTCGCTTCGTACATTTTGCAAAATCACGGCGAGCACGGAACCAGCGTCGCGAGTTTCGGTCCGTGGCTCGCCGTGCAAGCAATTCGGAGCGAATGCTCCGTTGGCTGAACCGCCTCAAGACAGACCCGCACCCTCATTCATTCGCCGCGCAGAACAGCGGAGACGATACGATGAAACGAGATGTCCTGCCTGTGTCATTCCGAATGGTGCTTTTCGCGTCCCTCGTCCTGCTGGGCAGCCACGTATGGTGGAACTGCGGCTGCTCGAGATCCGACCACCTGATACGGGAACCGAGCGCGCTCGTCGATAGCGTCCTGGCTCACTACGGATCGGAAGTCCGCAGTTACGCCGCCGAGTTCCAGGTGATTGTCCCGGCCGATCAAGGTCACGGCTACTTTCCGGGGTCACTCTGGGTGGTGAGGAGCGACAGCGCGGAGATCCGCGTAGAACGCGGCCGAGAGGAATGGCTCCGGGTCACCCCTCAAACCGTTGAGGTGAAGCGACGTCCCGGGAAACCTCTCGTCCTCCTGCGCGACAACGTGAATCACGAACCCGTCCTCGAACGCGAGCTGTATGTGCTGCTCCCGGACATCTTCAGCTGGCTACTGGACACCTACCGAATTTCGTTGGTACGCGTCGCCCCCGATACCGGGTACTGCGTGATCGCTCTCCCGCGCAAGAAGCTGTCCCCTGTCGGGAGAGCGGAGATCGACGTGGAGCCAAAGACCTTCAAGGTCAGAGAGGTCAGACTTTACGCCAAGAACGGGGATCTGGGCGGAAGAATCGCCTACTACGATTTCTCCACCACCTACGGGTACTGGATCCCACGATCCATCGCGGTCGACTTCGTTGTCGGGGGCACAATGTACGACGAACTCTACCGCCTGCTTCGCTTGCGCCGGCTCCCTTTGCCACCACCCTCCGGCGCAGACAACCAATGACGAAGTACGGGCCCTAGCCAACGCCGAGAACTGCGCGGGGACAACCACCCCGCCGTGACTACAACCGCGGCGGCTTTAGCGGACCGCCGGGCCCAACCTTCCCCTCTGAAAACTGCAGGGCACTGAGGCCTCGCGTTCCTACAATTGCCCGCCGTCCGAGTCGACCTAGGCGAGAAGCCCGTTCAGGTCGAATCCGTCGATCAGGGGCTTCCCGCTTCCCCGACACGAGTTCGCGGGCCCTGCGTGATCCTGCGGCCACTCTCACCTTCGTCACAACTTTCCGAGATGCCAGGCCAGCCGCAGCCAGAAAAGCGTGAAGTGGGAACCATCCACCGTACCCGCGGACAGGAGCGTCGGGAGCCGGTACTGCACCCGATCGTAGTCGATGTAGCGTGCGTAGCCCACAACCGCCAATGTCCAACGTCGAGAGAGGAAGTACTCGAGTTGGAGCCCCGCGGCCAGGCTCACGCCGCCGAAGCTCTCTTCACCGCCCGCGAGGGCACCGCGGCCGTAGCAAACCACCGCCGCAGGCTTGAATCTCCCCCACCGCGCGACGGGAACGACCACCTGAATCTCCGCCAGCAGAAAGCCGTAGTCCGCTCGCCAAAGCCAGCCCGGTTTCGTCCGGTGCTCGGTGTACGTGAGCACCAGGTAGGTCTGGAGGTAGCGACTCCAACGGTATCCCAGACCCAGAGCCATCCCTGGCCCGGGGCGCAGAGGCAAGTAGATGTCGTAGAAGCGGGCGGCCAAGAAAGTGGAAGCGCCCGCGACACTGACGCTGACCCCTTTCTCCACCTGTTTGGGTTGCCACACGCGACGGGCCTTCTGGCCGGCGAAAGCGTCCACACTGAGGGAACCCAACGACACAGCGAGACACACTGCACCGAGGAGACGTCGATTCCCCCCGGCGATTCTCATCCAGAAAGGTCTCATCCATTTGCTCCCAATTGGGGGCATTCGTCCAGGCCGAGCACCGTCCAGAGGAATGCGCGCTCCTGAGCTGTCCGCGGAATTCCTGCACGCGGCCGGATCAATCGCGCACGACACCAGCAATCATCCGTATCGTGTCTCTCATCTGGTCGAGGTTTTCAAAGCCGATGCTCATACAGTCCACGCAGCCACTGCCCAACACAAAGCGGAGCGAACGTTCGCGCTCGTTCCGCGACGTGAGCTCCCCGCGGCCGAAAATCTTCATGCCGATCACGCCCTTGCCGTTCTCGTGCGCCCTCTTGAGGATCCGCAGGACTTCGGATGGGGGACCGTCCATCCGTGCACCCGCGTGGTTGATCCGCGCCAGGATCACGTCCACCCACGGATCTTCGGCTGCCGCGGCGAGCGCATCGAGCGAATGGCAGGAAACGCCGTGCGCGCGCACCTGGCCCTTGGCTTTGGCGTCCGCGAGCTCGTCCTTCGCTTTGCGCAGCTCCTCCGGCCAGTCCCCGGAGACTTGACAATGGAGCAGCACGATGTCGAAGTAGTCCGTGCCCACCTCTTTCCGGAATCGCTCCAGGGCAGGCCTCACGCCGTCGAAGCCGATCCAGTCGGTCGGACGGGTCCAGATCTTGGTGAGGAGCACCATTTCGTCCCGCGGCACCTTCTTCAGGGCGCTGGCGACGTACCGGTGCGAGCCGTAGATGTCGGCCATGTCCACGAAGCGCACGCCCAGCTGGTACGCCCCTCGGACCAGCTCCACGAAACGCCTCTCGCCGAGCTCCGTCTGGCGGGATCGGAACTTCCAGCCGTGCGTGCCGGTGCCCAGAGCCAGCATCGGCACGCGAAGCCCGGTGCGCCCCAGCAGCACGGTGTTCACCCGAGGGGCTTGCTCTCCCTCTGCCAGCCCCAGCCGCACGGGCGACAAACCCGCCACCAAACTCGCTCCGAAGAGCCTCAGGAATTGTCTTCGCTTCACCCTCCGTCCCTCACACTATTTCGGTGCAAAGCCAGCGAGGCATCTCTGTGCGCCGCCGCGCGGCCCGTTCCGCCGAACGGAGAATCACCCCGCCGCGCGCTCCAAAGCGGCGATGAAATCGTCCACACCGAAGACGAATCCGAAGGCGAGAGCCACGCGCCACAGAGCAAGTTCCTTGTTGAGTTCGAGCCTGGCCGTCTCGCGATTCTCGACGGCCGTCACTGCTTCGCGCAGGACCGAGCACATCACGCCGTGCCGGGACATGTCCACCATCCCACCCGGTGACATCAGAAGGCACCAGTTGATGGCGAAACCGGCGTAGATCAGGTGGTTCACCCCGTGGTGCTTGCACAGCGCAAAGAGCTGTTCCCCGTTCTCAGCGATGCCTTCATCAGCCAGCGGTCGGGCTTCAGGGGCGAAGTCCAGGTTCGCGAAGGCCCGTTCCACATCGGGCCGATTGTGGCTTCCCACGAAGACGCGGTCGCCGCGAAAACGACGCAACTCCTCGAGCACCGGATCGGCCTCAATCTGTTCAAGCTTCTCAGGCCGCCCCGCGAGCTCCACTGCCCTCCTGTAGCCGGGGTAGTCCTTGTAGTAGCTGCCGCCGCCCACCACGTGGAACAGGCGAAATCCCATGCGCCGCACTGTCCCAAGCAGTCGTGGAAACACGGTCTCGCAGATCCGTTTGGCCCGCGGCAAGTACTCCACGGCCCGGTACCAGCCGGGATACTCTTCCGGAGTGCGAGCATCCCAGGCGTGCATGACCACCAGTGCCGTGTGGTCCCAGGAGATCTCCACCTCGGCCCTCTGCCAGCCGCCGTAGCCTTCCGCCGGCACCTCCAAACTGTAGTCGGCATCGAACTGCTGGTAGAACTCGGCCATCAGCCGGATCGTCTTCGGCGATTTCCTCTTGTCGTCCGACACCACTAATGTTCCCCGCCCCAGTAGCACGAGACCCGCCGTCCCTCGCACTCCCGTCTTGAGGAACTCACGCCGCGTCGCCCCTTTGCCCTCGGCTCCGCCGGGGTGGGCATCTGTCCCGCAGCGCTTTCGTCCGTCCTCCATCTCATCTTTCTCCCAGAATCAGGCTTCGCAAATCTGCGCTCGGCTCGAATAGCAGGACTCGCGTCACTCGCGCTCGAAGCCGAGCGAAACCGAGCGGTTCGCCACCCGCCACAAAGCTGGGCACCGATCTCCGCCTTCGAGCCACCAGTTCTCCGCTCCTGAAATCCTCCCCAATCAACTTGGCGTCCGCCCCGCGTCTGTGGTGGCTGCCTCGCCGTCCACGCCTCAACCTGTGCTTCGTCGACAATCGGCCCGGGGCCAGCCGGTCGGCGGATCACGCCGATAGTGGCGCACAACCAGCTGTCCCCCTCGGCACTTCGAGAGACCGATTGACCGGACTCCAGCCTCACTGCGGTGAGCCACTGGCTCTCGCCCTGACGGTCCCCACCTCGCGCGGTGGAACAGCGCTCAGCGCCACCCACACAATCCCGTTGGGCCGGGTCGGCCGACCCCGATAGTCACGAAAGCCGCGCGCCGCGTGCAGCCGGACGCGCTCGATCTTCCTCCCGGGACGGGGATTCCGCCATTCGAACGCGAACAGCGTGATCGACACCTGATCAGGACGCGAAGAGCACTCGACGGCGTCCGCGCAGTAGGCGTAGTGCCCCTGGGGCGAACCCGTCCTGCCTTCCGGCCACGTCTTCAACGCCTCCCGGCTGCGCAGGTCCCACTCGAGGATGTTCACTCCGTATCGAACCGGCACCGTCTCCACGTAGCCGTCCTCGTACGCCACTTCGTACCAGCCCAGGAGCTCAGCCGTGTCGTGGAAGTCGTAGATGATGCGGTGGGCTTTGTCGTTGCGGCCAGGACGCGCGCAGGCGTGCAGGAAGATGAGGCTGCTCGCGTCTTGCCGGATAGCAGGTCCCGCAGCCACCTGGGGCAAGCCCGGTGCGGAGTCGGGATCCGTGGCCACGACAATTGCCCGACCTCCCTCGGGCAGCAAGAATCGCCTCCCACCCAGCGCCATTTCTCCAGCTCGCAGGGACGAAAGGTCCAGCCCCAGCGCCGCCACGCGCGGACCGGCGTTGCAGTAAGCCGAGAGGTCGATAGGTTCCACAACGTTTCCGTCCTCGCTGGGCAGCTTTGAGCCGCGCAGGTAGCGCCGCACGTGCGGGAGCAGGCTCCGGACGGTCTCGCCCAGCTTCGCGCGGTCTACGGACTTGCCGTTCCAAAGAAGCTGGGCGCAACCGATGAAGTCGTAGAGCAGATCTTTGCCGATGTTGAACTCCGTCGTCGCGGCCCAGGACGAAGGGGCGCCGCCCAGCACGCTGGGCAACGTCCGCCGTCTCTCCCAGCCGCTGATGTTCGGGCGCATGTTCCCGTACACCTGCCGAAAACCGAAAGCCTGCACCAGTGAGTCGTTGTGAGGATCTCCCCAGAACCAGTTGAAGACCAGGATGTCCTTGGGAATCAGGTCACGCACCTGCTCCGGCTTGAGGGCTCCGGGAATGCGGTACCGATGTCCGCTCCGCGTCTTGCGTTCCCGATAGCCCTTGCCGCGGACGGTCTCCAGCAAGTGATCGCCCCAGAGAGCCAGACCCACACCCTTGGCCTTGAGATGGTCGTAGATCCGGCGGACGTCCCGGGCGAAGAGCTCGCCGTGATCCTTGTCGCGGCAGAGAGGACAGGCGTCCACAGGCATGCGCCACTCGTCGTGGCCGATGTGCACCATCTTCGGCCGAATCACGTCCACGTACTCGTCCAGAACATCGAACAGCAAGCCGTAGGATCCCTGCCTGGAGGGGCAGTACGTGTCGGGCCATTCGGCCTGTTGCACCTCCGCGAGCTCACGGTGCCGGGTGAGCAAGTAGTAGGCGTGCGTCAGCGAGGGGATCTCCGGGATCACTTCCAGGTAGTTCCGCCCCGCCCAGTCCACGATCTGCCGGATCTCGTTCTTTTCCAGCACGCCGCCGTCACCGGCGTCGTGGTGCGCGGAGTCCTGAAACTCGCCGTGTGGGCCCTCGGGGCGCGAGCGCCGTGTGTAGTGAAGGTCCGCGGCGAACTCCCTCCAGCCCGCGTTCAGCTCGGGGTGCCTGTCCATCCGCATGCAGGCATTCACTTCCATGATGACCCGGTTGTACTTGAACAGGGCCATGAAATCCGCCAAGAACCTGCGGAAGAATGCCAGATTTTCCCGCCCCGGCACGTAGAGCCGAATCCCGCGGAATGGGAGCGCCGGCCAATCCCGGATCTCCACGCCGGGAAGCTCCGCCCCTTTTTCCAGCGTCCAGAGGATCTGTCGCAGCGTCTGAAGCCCGTGGAAAGCGCCGGGAGCGTCTACGCCGGCCACCAGCACGGCATCAGGGGAAATCCGGAGAAGGTACCCCTCGGCCGGGAGATCCGCGACGCTTTCTTCCAGCCCTTTCTGCCGCAGGTACGCTTGGACCAACTGGTTCTCCGCCGTGCCCAGCAGGAGGAAAGGCCCCCTTGCGGGCAGTGAGCCGACGCGCGACCTCCGGAGAGCGAGACCGTACCAGTCCGCCAGTTCCGCACTCAGCCTGCGGGCGAGCAGAACGTCCGTTTCGGATGCCACCGTCGGCAGCAGAATGGGCACAGCTTCATTCAAACGAAACGTGCCGTCGAGCTGCTTCACCTGCTGCGGTTCTGGCCAGAGCAAAAGATCCGGGCGCGCCCCGGGCCGAGCGGCGGGCGCAACCAGGACGCAGGTCAGAACCGCGAGGGCAAATCTCCGAAGCATTTCCCCTCCTTTCCCTGAAAAGGCCGGGTTCGTCGACACTGGCCCGCCCGCGCTGTTCCCTCCGTACACGATCATGGAGGGACGCCAGCGGGACCGGCTACCCTTGCTCCAGGGCCATGTCCACCGCCCACAGCGCATGAATCTCCGTCGTGTCGAAAAGGGGAACCGGCGCGTCCTGCTGCTTCACGAGCAGGCCGATCTCCGTGCAGCCGAGCACCACTCCTTCCGCGCCGCGATCGACGAGAGAGCGGATGATCTGCAGGAACTGCTCGCGCGACTCGTCGCGAATCCTCCCGACAACGAGTTCCCGGTAGATCACTCCGTGGACGAGCTCCCGCTCCGCCGCGTTCGGAATGAGCACCCGGATGCCGTGCACATCCTCCAGACGCCGCCGGTAGAAATCCTCTTCCATCGTGAAGCGCGTGCCGAGCAATCCCACGCGGCTCAGGCCCTTTCGGCGCACCGCCCGGGCGGTCGCGTCCGCGATGTGCAGCAGGGGGACCTGCACCGCCTTCTCCACGGCATCGGCGACCTTGTGCATCGTGTTGGAGCAGATCAGCAGCAACTGGGCCCCGGCTCGCTCGAGCGCGCGAGCGCCCTCCAGTACCAGTCGGGTGGCGGCTTGCCAGTCGCCTGCGTGCTGAGCCCGTTCGAGTTCCGCGAAATCGAGGGAGTACACCACGCACCGCGCGGAATGCACCCCACCGAGGCGGCGTTGCGTCTCTTCGTTGATGATCCTGTAGTACTCGGCGGTGGACTCCCAGCTCATGCCGCCAAGCAGGCCAATCGTCTTCATCGGTCTGTCCCGCCTCTCTCGTCAGACCCGCGGCGAAAAGCGCGAGCACCGGACACCGGCACTTTTCCAAAAAAACACCAAGACCGCAGCGACGCAGGGGACGCAGAGCACAGAGAAGTTGAAGCCAGCTTTCTCCCGCAGCATTTCTGAAAGTCCGAACCCGGCCAAGCCACGCTGCACGACGGGCACCGATCCACAACCGTGCGGAACTCGCGCACTCTTCCAACTTGTGGGAACGAGGTCAGATTTCTCCGTCGAGCAAACTCAGCCACTCGCTTGTTCACACCTTCCGCGGAATTCACCGCATTCGCTGCGGCCCTGCGGTTAGTCAGGGTTTCTCGCAAGCCCGCCCGAGAGAGATCATCAGCCGGGCCGGCCTTTCGTCGTCCCGCGCCACGTTCAACCCGACGACGTGCCGTCACGACGTGAGGAATTACGACCCTGGCGCGAGTTCCTTCCAGGCGTAGAAATCCTCAATCAGACCGCGTGCCGCCTTGTACACCGTGGGCCCTGCCTTCGGTCCGACCGAATTCACCTCGCCGTAGGGAGACTTCTCCGCCCCGTACAAATACGGTTCCTTCACGTCCCATTCGCTCAGCGGAATGATGTAGCCGATCTCGTCGTTGGCCAGGCCGATCAGGATCTTCATCTCGCCCCGCAGCAGGCTGTACAGGGGCGGCACCTCCACGGGTTCCACGTCGTAGTCCGCTCCCTCCGGATGCTCGATGCCGCCCACCACGATCTCCGGGTAGATCTCGCCTGGAATGGTCAGCACGGCGACGTCGCCGATCTCCAGCACATCGATCTCGGTGCGGAGCTTCTTCCATCCGGTCCAGCCGCGATCCAGCACGCCCAGCGCGCTACCGAGCTGGAAGTACAGGTTGGCCACCTGGACCCGGAAGGTCCTCGCCGCGAGGCTAATCACCGGGGCTTCCACGGGTACCGCGTTTCGGGCGCCCTCCAAAGCCAGGAAGGCCAGCCGCGTACCCAGCGCCTCCGCTTTCTCAAAAGAATCCTCTTTCAGCTTGGCGTGTGTGAAGGGATGTTCGATCTCGGCGTCCAGAGGCGTCATCAAACCGCCGATCGCCCCGTTGAAGAAAACCGCCTGGCCTCCCAGGCTGTCGGTCACCGGCCTGCCCTCCCACTCCACTCCTTTCTCGAGGGCATTGCGAAGGTAACCCACGTAGTCCGCGGTGATCAGCAAGTTGCCGCTACCCAGCGTCTCGGGATGGTTGGCCCAGAACACAAGGGTACCGAGCACATCGTCCGTCTCAGCGTCGCGCACCACCAGCACCCGCATCGGCAGGTCAATCACCTGGGGATCGCGGCTGTCGACCACGAGTTCTTTCGGCACATCCACCTGGGCCCGTTCCAACCGAGCCGGGCGCATCGACCGAACCGCCGAGCGCAAAGCCGCCAGAATCTGCTCCATCACAAAATCGCGGTAAGCCGGATCCACACCGCTGTGGAACGGATCGGGACCCCAGATGCCGATCAGGTCTGGCACTTCGTGATTGTGGACCGAGTGAACGATCAGGTGATCGATGCCAAGCTCCTTGGGCAGGGAACGCCGCACCTCGATCACGTCGTTGTGCATGAAACCGATGGCATCCAGCGAGACCAAGGCCACGCGGACCCGCCCGTCGTCCAGGACCACGGCGTCCGCCACGATATCGTCGTGCACCCCGGCTGCCGGTCGATTGTTGTGGAAGCCCGCCAGATAGATCGGGTCGAACTCACCGTCCCCATCGTTGTCCACGAACGAATCCCCTTCCGCCGGCTCGTACCGAGCGTTTCCGTTCCGGTCAATCACCCAGTCGTAGCCCGTGGGAGTGATGATGGCCCGTCCAAAGCCCACCTGCAGCTCGGAAGCCGGAGCGGAAGGATCCTGCGGAAGGAAAAGATTGAGCTCGTAACCCGGGTGGCGGTCGCGCACGTTCCACGCCACGAAGGCCGCGAGTCCCAACACGATCAGCACCACCCCCAGCAGTACCCAACGAAGCACCCGCCACACTTTGCGCATTGCGACTCTCCTTTCAACTACGCCCAGTCTTCACACGCATCTTTGCCGTGATCGAGCGTGGCATCGTCCTCCGAATCGGATCCTACCAGCTCTGACGACACATCATGCTGCGCACGTCGCTTCCGTGCGCCGCCGGGCCCATCCGGGTCCCTCACGGGAGGTAAAGAACTCGCTGCACCTGGCGTACCCCCTCGAACTGGAGTACAATCAGGTACAAGCCCGCAGAGGCCCGCGCAGGCGCCCAGCGAAATCTGTGAACGCCCGGCGAAACCCACGCGCGCAGCAACGTCGCCACCCGACGGCCCAGCAGGTCGATCACTTCCACGCGGGCCATTCCGGCGCGGGGAACGCTGAAAGATACGACCGTCTGTCCATTGAAGGGATTGGGGTAGCAGGGCCGCAGGGCAATGCGATCGGGGATCGCCGGCCCGGGCTGCTGGACCTGCAAACCCGAAGCACCCGAAACGGTGTACTCGAAGGGCTCCGCCGTGTCCGAGCCCCAAAACGACTTGGTGCCGTTCCGGTACCCGTGGGCCACCGCCTCCTCCGAGAGCTCGCCGCTCCCCTCCAGAGAAGCGGACACCACGATCGTCTTCCCCGGTGCGATGATGGGCTCGCCCTCCGGGGTTTTCAGGAATCCCCACATGGGAGCTTTGATCTCGGCCTCGTGACTGTCCGGCGACACCGCAATCTCGATGATCCCCTGGTACACCGGCCCGCGGTCGGAAACCTCCACGTAGGTGGAGTCCTCGAACATCACCCACTCGAGGTAGTAGTCGTAGCTGCCGGGCTTCAGCCGGACGATCCCATTGGGCAGATCGTGCTCGCGTCCGTAGCGGAGTTCCTCCTCGTTCACGAACTCATGGTTGATGTAGTGACCCGTATTGAAGGCCCCGTCGTAGAACTCCACTTCCATGTTCATGTCGTAGCCGCGACTGTCGGGCCAGTAGTTGCCCTCGGCCAGCCGATAGCCCGTCACGGTGTCGTGATCCACGTCGATCGTGAAGATGAAATAGTAGCGGCCCGCCTTCTGCCCGGCAGCGCTGCGCGAAGTGCGGCCGATCTTTCCCGTAGCCCGCATGTAGCCGAACAGATTCTCGCCGTCGTCGGTGAATTTGACCTCGAGCACATCCACATCCGAGTAGCGCCGTGGCCGGGGTTGACTCAAGCCGTCGCTGAACCAGTCCGTGTCGTGCACGTCATCGGCCGGGTCGGTCACGGCTACCGGAACGTCGGCCCAATCATCGAAATTCCCGTCAATCGTGATCAGGTGTTGAGCAAGTGCTGGCACCGGAAGAAGCAAGATCAAGGCGACGAGCGGCCATTTTCGCACGGGGAACCCTCCTGTCCTTCGCCTCGCAGTTCGTGTCCACCGACCCGGTTCCGCGTCACCAGCCGTAGCGTTCCGGGCCCCAGCTTTTCCGAACGATTTGCTGTTCCACGTACATCAGGCTACCGTCGGGCACGTCCTCCGACACGATCGTACCGGGACCGATCACGCTGTAGGGCCCGATCTTCACGCCGGGCAGGATGATGACGTTCACGCCCGTGCGGACGAAGTCGCCCAGGTACGCGGCATTGGCGCCGTAGCGAGGCTTCTCGCGGTGACCCAGGACCTTGTGGATCGTCTCGTCGTCGTCGAATCGGAGGTTGCCGCACACCGTGGCCGCCCCCAGATCGGACTTCGCGCCGAGAATACCCCAGTACTCGCCGTAGTGGTACGAGTACGCCCCCTCGAGCATGATGCCAGAAAATTCGGCCGCGTGACCCACCACGCACCCTGGCCCGATCGAGGAACCAGCCTCCACCTGGCAGTAGCGTCGCACCACCGCGCCTTCTCCGATCGCGTTGTAGCCCTCCAGAATGGCCCCGTCGGTCACTTCGGCGTTTCGGCCAATCCACGTGGGCCCTTTGATCTTGACCCCAGGCCCCACCGTAGCGTCCGCTCCCACCACGATCGGCCCCTCGATGTCGGCGGATTCCGACACTTTCGCGGTGGGATCGATCTTCGCCGCCTCCAGCTTGTCCCCCTCGTATCGGAGGACCCTGTCGTTCGCCTCCAGCAGGTGCCAGGGTTTGTCGATGTCGAACCAGGGTTGCTGAACCTCGTGCGCCATCAGCTCGCCGCCGGCGGTCAAGAACTCCGCGAGGGCGCCTTCCAGGGTGAGCTCGTCGGGGGGCATCATGCCCACTTGCACGCGTCGGAGTTGGTCCGGCTGGGCCCGCAGGTGACGGTCCAGCTCCGGGCTCAGCACGAATGCCCCGGCGAAGCGGTGCGTCACGTCGTCGCGGGGATGCGCCAGGATCTCCTGCACCGCCCCGTCTGCCACTGCGGCGCAGATCCACTCCTGGGGACGTTCCCCGTTCAGCGGCAGAGCGGCCACAACAGCACTACCCGGCGACGCCCTACTCGCCTCGCGGAGCAGGGAAGCCATGGCTTCCTCGCTCCACACCGTGTCCCCGTAGAGCACGAGGACTGCCGGAACGTCCACGCGTGCGAGGGCCAGCGAGAGGGCCACGGCAGTGCCCTTTTCGGCAGCAGGCTCCTCGAGCACCTCCACAGTCGGAAAACCGCGCAGCGCCCAGCGGACCTGAGCCGCCCGGTAGCTCGCTACCACCAAAAAGCGTTTCACACCCAGCTTCGTCAGAATCCGGACCTGCCGGGCGATGAGCGGCTCATTGGCCACGGGCAAGACAACCTTGTTGTTGGTGGACGAGTACGGCCAGATCTTCCGTCCCTTTCCGGCGGCCAGAATAATCGCTGTGTCCATCTCAGCACCCTCGTTCCGTCAACGTCCCCGACCGGGGCGGTTCAACTACCCAATGGGGATCTCATTCAGCACCACGCTCTCGATCCTTCTGTGCTGCAAGACCCACGGGCGCGCTTGGCAAAGGTAGCGCCCGTCGCGCGAAACCGTCCGTGCTTCTGAATTGGTGAGCCGTCCAACGTCGCGCACGAACCACGGCGAGTTCACGCACCCGTGGGACGACGATCCCCGTGGCACTTTCCTTCGGCGTCAGGACGGACTCACGCCGCTGTCCCCGCCGCCGCTCTCGGAGGTCCTCATGCCTCCAGGACACTTGTGAAAAAGCAGCCCGTAACCACCGACACGCAGAGAGCACGGAGGATTCCACAGAGATGGGTCGGAAGCCAAAAGCCCCCGACGGTACGTTGCCCTTGCAGAAGCTCGTCCAGGACATGGGGTTGCACCGAATCGAGGGAAAACAGAAACGCAATCCCCTCCTGCGGCTGGGAAGCCCGAATGGAGGACCTGCGCTTGCCGATCGTTGCCGACTGGATTCACTCTGTGACGTCTCCGTGTGCTCTGTGCCTCCGTGGTTCCGGACTATCTGCTCCTTGACACGCTTGGTAGGGACCACCCTCACAGTGCGCTTGCGAGCCCTGCGCGTCGATGTCGAATCTAGAACGTTTTTTTCTCCTGCGAGCGGGAACTCTTCGGCGAAAACGTAGGTTCGTTTGTTCTTCGGGAAATTGCTTCTGGGCCTGTGGTCCAGGCATTCAGGCCGGAGGGAGCGCGCGGGCTCTGCCGCTCCGTCCGACCTGGGAATCTCGATTGGAAGTTACGACACAACAACAAACGTTGCAACCCACATCGTGTGGGGTGAATCCGAATGCTCGACGCGAAGACTACCCGCTACGGCTTGAGGGTCGCCACCATCGAGGCGAGCTGGGCCACCGTCCATTTCGTCATCACAACCGGTCCCTTCTTGATCGGCTACGCCCTGTACCTCGGTGCCAACGACTTCGAGCTGGGTGTGCTCACCGCTCTGCCCCTATTGGCGCAGGTCCTCCAGCTACCGAGCGCCTACTTCGTGGAAAGGACGGGGGTGCGCAAGAAAGTGGCTCTGTGGCCCTCCGTGGTCGGGCGCAGTCTCTGGTTGCCTGTGGCGTTCCTGCCGTGGTTGCACCTGTCCAACCCGGTCATCGGATTCATCCTGCTATTCGGGTTGAGCGGTGCTCTGCTGAACCTGGCGGCACCCGCCTGGATGGCCTGGATGGGCGACCTGGTTCCAGCACGCATCCGTGGGCGTTACTTCGGCAAGCGTAACCGAATCGTGGCCCTGGTGACGGTAGTCACCAGCCTCGGCGCCGGCTCGGTTCTCGATTTGGCCGACCAGCGCGGCAACGAGTACGCGGGCTACGTAGCGATTCAGCTCGTAGCGGTAGCGGCGGGCATCCTGGCCTTTCTGTTCCTGCGGAAGCAGCCGGAACCACCGTACGCAAAGGAATCTCCGCCGGGATTCGTCCAGTATTTGCTCCGCCCCTTTCGCGAGCAGACCTATCGCAAAGTGATGGTGTTTTACCTCTACTGGCTCTTCGCGATCGGAATCGCCTCGCCCTTTTTCTCGGCGCACCTGATCAAACATCTCGGCTGGAGTTTCAAGAGCATTGCTTCCCTGGCGGTGATCTCGGCCGCAGTGGCGGTGCTTGTGCAGCCCACCTGGGGCAAGGCGATCGACCGGTTCGGCCACAAGCCGGTCCTCACGGTAGCCAGCGTGGCCATCTCGCACCTGCCCCTGTACTACGCGTTCTGTCCGTACGACCTCCGGTGGCCCATCTACGCGAACGCTTTGCTGAGCGGAGTCTTCTGGTCCGGCTTCAACACCGGGGTCTTCAATTTGATCCTGGACTCGCTCCCGCGGAGGGGTCGACCCGGTTTCGTTGCGTTGCAGGCGGCGCTGAGCGGCGTGATGAATTTCATGGCGTCGTCCTTCGGCGGCTGGATCGCTCACGCGCTCGTGTCGGTGCACTGGCAGTGGGGGTCCCTTACCATCGTGAACTACCAGATTCTCTTCACGTTGACGGCGCTCCTGCGGGTCCCGGGGATCTTTCTGCTCAGCCGCGTCGACGAGCCGCGGGCCAAGCGTACCGCCGTGCTGGTCCGACAGGCCTTCATCGAGATCAATCGTCGCCTGGGATTCGGCCGACAGATTGTGGCCGTCCCGCGCAACAACGGCGCGCGATTCCGCAGGGCCCTCGCCGGTCTTCGCAACGGAAGGTCATTGACACGGCTCGGCCGTATCAAGCGGTCACAGCCCGCACCGGAATCCCGAGAGACCAACGAGGAGGCGCTCCCGGTGTGACGGGCTTCCGGAGGGAGGGCCTCGTGCCTCGCGCAGAGACACCGAGCGGTTTCCAAGCATGCAAGACAGCGGGAGGCACGATCAAATTCCCTTCAGGCTTCATTGGGTCTTCTTCTCTCCCCCGGAGTGGGTGGTGGGACGGCCCTGCGCCTTTGCGTCTCTGCGTGAATCAAATTCCCTCTCGCAGAGAGAGCTCAGCTGCAGGCGCTACACGCCAGCGGGACACGCCAGTGGCGCCCCGAGATGCAGAACGCCAGAGGAATTCACCGGACAAAGAAGCACAGGTAGGTAGCGGGGAAGCGACCGGGAACCCCCTCCTTCTCCACCCAAATGCTGAGGGTGTAGATCCCGGGGCCGCCTTTGTGAAACACCACCGGGACCTTGAACCGCTGGCGATCCTCGGTGAAGTCAAATCGGAAATCCGACCACGGGGCCCAGTACCACCAGGTTTTCGCCGTGACCCTCCCGTTCTCCAACGTCTGTTCGATCAGACGGTGCAGTGAAGTGTAGAAACTGGGCAGCTCGTACGACTGCCGTCGGGTGATTTCCTCCGGGCTCAGTGGCTCGGGCCACGGCTCGAAGTCCAGCGACGCCGTGACCACGCGCGCTCCGTTCACGGCATGCCCACTCACCCACAGCGTTTCCGCCTTCGCTTCCTCCGCTGTCAACAGCGTACGTGGAATGTGGTCGAAACGGATGTACACGTCCAGGAATTCCTCGGCAAAACGGTATCCCCTGGGCCCAACCGCGAGGCCGATGCCACAGTAGTTGTGTTGGGGGGCCAGAATGTTTCGCCGGTGTCCGTCGCGAGGAGGTTTTTCGCGAAACATGCGGGCGTGGGCTTGCAGCACCATCTCCAACACGCGCTCCGCGTTGGCACGGAAACCCACCCAGGTGCCGCTGGAGAAATTCTCCGTGAGGGCGTGGTACCCACCGGCGAAAGCGTACCGATGGTGAGGTTTGAACCCCTTCAGATCGAAGTGGCCCCAGTAGCGATTTACCAGAGCCTCGGCACAGTGCCGGTCCGCAACGGAGGAAGCCAGCGAGTCGAATCGGACGGGTGGCAATCCCTGTCGACGCCTGTCCCGGTTGATCTGATCCAGCAGAGCCCGCTTGATAGCAGCGATCTCCACGCGAGATAGCGGAGAACGGAACCGCTCGGTCTGGGTCAGCAGGGTGGAAAAGGGTCTCAGCGCTTCGGCCTGCCGCTGCCACAGCGCGAGTTCCAGCCGCCGGAGCCTGCGCGCGGCCTCACTCAAGCGCGGATCCGATGGGAATCGCGCCGTGAACAGCTGTAGACACAAGATGGCCTTTTCAGTGTCGCCCGCCGCCTCGAAGAGACCCGCGTACTGGTAGAGCAGGTCGGCAGGGAAGGGGAAGTCACGATACTCGTCCAGAGCCCGGGCGAAGGTAGCTAGCTCCCGCTCACCTACTTCACCAGCCTCCAGGTACATTCGTGCCAGCGCCGTGAAGATGGCTCCCACCGTGCTGTCCGAAAACGTGGCCACCCGAAGCGAGCGCTCAGCGAGATGAATGGCCCGCTGAGCGACTGTCTCGCGCCCGAGCCTGCGCGCCAGACGGTAGGTCTTCGGGGCAAGGGAGGGGACCAGAAGACTGGCGTCAAACATCTGCAGCACGGTTTCGTACTCGGCCAGGGCCTCTTCGGGACGCCCCGCGCGCAGGAGAAAGTCGCCCCAAGCAACCCTCACGGAATCGGCCCCAATGGGCTGCGGGTACCACGCCAAGTACCACTCCAGCTCGTGCCGGATGGCCCGCTCGGCCTCGACAGCCCCCGACCGAAGTAGGGCGAGCACAAAGCGCCTTGCCCTGACCGGCTGCGCCGACTTCCGCCGCTCAGGCCGCACCAAGGGAGACAGTACGCGCCTCAGTTCTCCCAGCGTCTCGCCATCCGGACACTTCCGCGGGATCCCCTCCAGCAGCTCTCGTGCGCCCGATTCCCGGAAAACCACCGCAGCCTTGGCCGCAGCCAGGAAAGCCCCCACGCAGTCCTGGCGCCAACTCAAGTAACGCGACTTGAGCAGCAGAATCCGCCCCAGCAGGGGCGCGTTGCCGAAGGCCAGCTCGCAGCGCTCGAACTCACGCGCAACGACAGAGGGATCGTATCCCTCCGGCTCCCGAACCGCCTCGTCGAAGTAGGTCAGGTATTCTTCCGGGGTTTGGGCACTCACGGGGGGAAGAATAAAGAGGAAAAGACACAGCCCGAAGAGAACAGAGGGGATCGTCAGGTTGCATCGCATTGCGGGATCACCCGCCCGCACAGGGGTCAGCGGTCCTCTGCCGTGTGTGGCCCGGAACGGCTGTGCTGATTTCGCGCTCACCGCCGCATCCGGGCCAACTTCTTACCTCCGGTCCAGGATCTCGCGCACCTTTCGCAACAGGTTGTCCGGCCCGAAAGGTTTGGCGAGGAAGTCGACGCCCGAATCCAGTAGCCCATGGGACACGATCACGTTGTCCGTGTAGCCTGAGGCGTACAGCACGCGCAGTTCGGGCCTTCCTTCCTGCAAACGCTCGGCAAGCTCCTTTCCGTTCATCCCGGGCATGATGACGTCGGTGATCAAAAGGTGGATTGGACCTTCGTGTCCCTCGCTCAGCCGCAGGGCTTCGGTGGGATTCTTCGCCTCCAGAACTTCGTAGCCGAACCGCTTGAGCACGGAACATGCCAGATCGCGGACGGTTTCATCGTCCTCCACCAGGAGCACAGTCTCCGAACCTTTCAACTCCCCCGCGTGCTCTTTCGGTTCCGCCGGCTCAGCCGCCGGAGCATCCACCCGCGGCAGGTAGATCTTGAACGTCGTGCCTCGGCCGGGCTCGCTGTACACCCAGATACTCCCGCCGGACTGCTTGACGATGCCGTACACCTGCGAAAGACCAAGTCCGGTACCTTCACCCCCCTTCGTCGTGAAGAAGGGCTCGAAGATGTGGGCCTTGGTCTCTTCATCCATTCCAATGCCGGTGTCCGTCACCGCCAGCATCACGTAGCGGCCGGGCTTACTGCCCGGATGAGTCCGCACGTACTCCTGATTGAGCGTGACGTTGCGGGTCTCGATGATCAACTTGCCGCCGCCCGGCATTGCGTCCCGCGCGTTCACCGCCAGGTTCACGATCACCTGTTCGATCTGAGCCGGGTCCGCGTACACATTCCCCAGCTCGGGCTCCAAGTAGGTGACGAACTCGATGTCCTCGCCAATCAGGCGTTTGAGCATCTTGCTCAGGTCTTCCACAAGTTCGTTCAGGTTCAGCACGCGCGGCTGCAGCACCAACCGGCGCCCGAATGCGAGCAGCTGCCGGGTCAGCGAGGCCGCGCGGCTCGCAGCCTTCTTGATCTCTTCCACATCCTTGCGCACCGGGTCACTCGGGGCGAGATCCATCAGGACGAGGTCGGCGTAGCCAGTGATCGCTGTGAGCACGTTGTTGAAATCGTGGGCCACGCCCCCGGCGAGCCGGCCGATCGCCTCGAGTCGTTGAGCCTGTTCCAGCTGGCGTCGCAGTTGCTCCATCTCAGTCACGTCGCGTACCGACACGACGTAATTCACCTTCTCCGGGGCCTCCTCCGTCTTGAACGAAGCGATCTTGAGCTCGCACACCATCTCGCTTCCGTCAGCCCTTTTGCCCTTCACCCGGCCGGACCACACCTGCTTGTCCCGGAGGCTCCGTTGAACTTCTTCAACAACATCCGGATCCAGTTGGAGGCGGTCGAAGGACTGCAGGTGCTGGCCGAGGATCTGAGCCATCGGCTTGCCGACCAGTTCGGCATAAATCCGATTGGCGTACCGGACCTTGAAGTCCTGGTCGACGATGGCGATCCCGTCGGCCGCCCTTTCCACGGCTACGGCGAGCCGATTCCGCTCGGCCTCCACTTTCCGCAGTTCGGTGATGTCTCGGCTGATTACCACCACACCCACGATGTTGCCCGAGGAATCTCTCAGCGGCACGCGGGTCGTGAGCAGCCAAAGCTCGTTCTCATGCTTGTCGACGATCGGCTCGAGGCGGTTGATCACCGGATGGCCGGAGGAAATGACACGCTGCTCGTCCGCGTAGTAGAGTTCGGCGAGGCGCTGCGGCAGGAAATCAAACGCCGTTTTGCCAATCACTTCTTCATCGCTGTCGACGCCCAGAGTCCGAAGGTGGGATCGGTTGGCGAGCAGATACCGGCCGTTGCGGTCTTTGACGTAGATGTGGTCTGGCGCATTGTCCAAGATGGTCCGCAGCAGGTTACGTTCCTCGCAGAGGGCCTGCTCCGCCCGCTTGCGGTCCGTCACGTCTTCCA
This sequence comes from uncultured Cytophagia bacterium, assembly GCA_964464205.1. Taxonomy (GTDB): domain Bacteria; phylum Zhuqueibacterota; class Zhuqueibacteria; order Oleimicrobiales; family Geothermoviventaceae; genus Zestofontihabitans. The sequence goes on along the minus strand of CAYXFI010000004.1, from coordinate 16,265 downwards.
GACTACCCTCGAACTGTGTCACAGCCCCCGCGCTGTCCCGAACCAGGGCGCTATGGTCCGATACCCAGATCGTCTTCCCATCCGGACGCCGCAATTCGTACTCGAAGGCCCGTAGCTCCCCTTCCTGAAGCAGCGCGTTCAACCACTTCTCAACCGCCTCCCGGCGCACGAAGAGATCCCAGAGGCTGTTGCCCAGCAGCGCTTCCGGGGCGGGATAGCCGAGCATCTGGGCCAAAGTCGGGTTGGCGCTCGTGAATTTGCCCTCGTTGTCGAGACTGTACAGCCCGATGGGCACGCGTTGCACCAGGTTGCGGTAGCGGCTCTCCACTTCGTTGAGCCGCCGCCGCTGAGCAGCTCGCTCCAGGGCCAATTTGACAGCAGCGGGAATCCGAGAGAAATGTTTGGGGGACTTGAGAACGTAGTCGTCAAGTCCCGCCTTCATGGCCTCGACGGCGACCTCCTCGCTGCCCGTCCCTGTGAACATGATGACGGGCAGATCCGCCCACCGCTTCTTCACCTCCCGGAGGACGGCCAGGCCGTCGGTCCACTGAAGACGGTAGTCGGTGATCACGAGGTCGAAACCACCCTTTTCGAGGGCGGCGTTGAAACCCTCGGGGCCGATGATCTGCTCCACGTGCAGCGGACCGAATTCTTTTCGAAGCTCGCGAACCACGAGGATCCGATCGTCTGGATTGTCGTCAACGAGGAGGATGCGAAGCTGGGAGTCGGGCATCTCACACCTCGGCTTGCTACTTCCACCACCACCGCTTCCTGTTCGAGTACCACCACGTTAGCCGCACAAGGTCGTGCTGCCCTGATCCGTCGCCGGTTCCGTGGATAGGCCGGATTCGCACCTCATCGCACGCCGTCCCTGCCCAGGCTGGAACTGGGCGGTCCGGCCTGTTGACTCCCGTGGCCCGTGCGTGACCCAGCACCCTCAGGCGCAGCGTCCGGGATCGCCTTCCGCCAACGCAACCCCATTCCAAAGCGCCTGGCGGACATCCGCACACAGCCGGCCGCATGCGCAGCAGGTGCCCAGCTTCTCCCGAGGACGCCGCGTCAAACCGAACCCGGTTCACGCAGGCTGCCGCTGGGTCCGTTGTCCTTCCAGGGACGGTCCGAGACCGCGGCCGAGACCGGAGCCGCAGCAATCATGTCGCCCAGGCCACCGCGCAAGCGCGGGCAAGTGGCCGGAGCAGGTCCCGAAGCGTCGGCCGGTTTTGAAGAGAATCGCGGGGATGCCACACAGCCTCCACCGACGGCGCGATCAGACCTCCGCGCCCCGGACGATCGATGCCTAGCCGGGCGGTCCTCCACTCCTGACCGGGGTCAACGCGGGCTCGGCCACCGCAGGCTCCCAAGAGCCGGACGGTTGGAGCGAAGAGATCACACGGCCTGCGTGTTTGCCTGGCCCAACCGCAGTGGCCAGGAACAGGGCGGGAAACGCTCGGAGTGACTGGATGACGGCTGGAACTCGGTGAAGGGACAGCAGGAACAGGAGAAACCAAAGGACAGGTAGACCAGTTGGGATCGGCCCTTCCCCTCGAAACAAGGGCATCGAGGGGATACCTCTCCCCCAGGTCTCAAGGGAAGGGGACGCACTGCTAAATCGAGGGACACCGCCGGCCGTCTCCTCGCCAAAGCCCACCGCCCGACCGCGACCGGAGCGCCGTTGCAGGCCTGAGGGAAGCACCGTGACGCGACAAATCCCGAATGGGACGCGCGCGGATCGCACGCCACCGGTTGCCCTGGAGAACGCGATTGCCCGGTAGCGCGACAGCACCGCCTGGCCTGCCCGCGAAGCGCGCGGGTCCCTCCCGGCGACAGTGTGAGGCTCCGTTTTCTCCCCGTTGATCGAACGCATCGCCTGTGCTCCGACCGTCAAATGTCGGACCGCCAACAGGACGCGCGAATGTACGAAATTTGCACCGCGCATGCAACCCGCGCCGAAAAATATCGGAAGAATTCTCGACAAATTTACTCCCTTCTCAGCCATTCTGATGTGCGCGCTTTTCCACGATACTAGCTCCTGTGCGGCCACTCGCCGCGTCCGCGGGCCTCTGTCGTCCAGGTGCGTACCCCAGTTCAAGTGCGCCGGCCAGGACCTTCGTGGTTCGAGTCTCGCTCACCCAGACTCACTGCCCCTCGCGGAAAGGAATTTGGGCGAAGCCGCAGCCGGGTAAATGCCCAGTCCTCCCACTCTGGCGTCATCGGTGTCACTGAGGTCAGTGCTCACCCTATTTCCGCAAGTGTCGCGGACCGGACCGCGGCAAGACCAGACATCGCAAGGCAGATTCACGTTGTTTTTCCTGGCAATCCAACGTATATTCGCCAGCCGGGAGGGGCGGTCGGGGCCAGAAGTTGCAAATCACAATGAGCGGTAGTGGCTTTCCCGAGAGAGAAGTGCTTTCCCTCTTGGATACAGCCGACCGGCGGCTATGGGTGCCGCTTCGACTTGCCGAGAATGGAGCGCCCTTGAGACCGGCGTTTTGAAGTACGGTTGGGTTGGCCTGAGAAGGAGGAGAGCATGCAGGATCAGTCTCTGGACGCGAAAATCGCTTCGGTGCTGGAGAACGCTGATCGGCTCTTCCTTTCCACCAGTGTGGACAACAACCCGTCCGGCTCGGCATTGTTCTTCGCTCGGGACGGACAGCACCTCATTTTCTTCACGTTCAATACGACGCGCAAAGCCGAGCAAATCCGCTACAATCCCCGCGTGCAGGCCGTGGTATGGCCCAAGGGGCAAGAGGGGATCCGTGGAGTCCAGATCGAAGGGGAGTGCGAGCGCATCAAAGACCCCGAGCAAGTGAAACGCGCTCGCGAGCTTCTACTGAAGGTCACCACGGCGTTCAAGCCCTACATGGACGACCCGTTCCTGCAGAAGAACAACGTGGTGGGTTACTACCGCATCAAACCCACAGCGATCAAGTACATCGACTTCCACGCCGATCCCCAATTTGAGTGGCGTGAGTACCCGGAAAATCAACCGGGCGACCTCCGGACCTTTCTGCGCAGCGTGCGCAACCGCCTGGCGCTGTGGGTCCGGGCCGTACGGGCGCCGTTCTTCACCGCGACGATCGTGCCGGTGCTGCTGGGGGCGGTGATTGCCCACGGGAACCTGTCCGCGCACGGGGCAGCCCACCTCTGGAGCTGGCCCACATTCCTGGTCGTTCTCCTCGGGGCCCTGCTCGCCCACGCCGGCACGAACCTGAGCAACGACTACTTCGACCACACCAGCCGCAACGACGAGCTCAACCGGCTCTTCAGTCCCTTCAATGGCGGTAGCCGTGTGATCCAGGCGGGATTGATGCCGGCCTGGAAGGTCCTCCTGGCCGCTCTGCTGAGCTTCGCTGGGACAGCAGCAATCGGTCTACACCTGAACGCGCAGATCGCAGGATCCGCGTTCGGAAACAGTCCCCTGCTCTGGATCGGCGTGGTGGGCATCCTGCTGGGCCTCCTGTACACCGGAAGCCCCCTGCGCCTCGGTTACCGGGGACTGGGCGAGGTCTCCATCGCCCTCGGATTCGGGCCGGTGATGGTGCTGGGCACGCACTACGTCCTGCTCGCCCCTTACCTCAAGCAAACTGGCGCGACGTGGCCGTGGCTACCACCCGCACTGGCTTCGGTGCCGGTGGCCATCCTGATCATGCTTGTGGTCTGGATCAACCAGTTCCAGGATCTCCCGGCGGACAAGCAGGTGGGCAAGAACACGTGGGTCGTTCGCCTGGCGGAAATCCGGGACAACAACATTCGGTACGAAAAGCCCTTCCGGCTGTACGCCGCGTTCTTGTACGGCGCGTTCGCCTACATTGTACTCTTGGCGGCGCTGGGGATGGTCAAGCCGTCCCTTTCGTCACCATTCGCCCTGGTTGCCGTCCTGCCCTTCGTTCTCGCCCTTCAGGTGGTGAAGTGGGGCAAGGAGTGGCTGGAGCGCTGGAACGCCTCCGAGGCCGACCGTCAGAAGCTCCCGTACGAACTGCTGAAGGTGAACGCGTCCACCATCGCGCTCCATTTGCTCACCGGCTTGCTGCTCACACTCGGCTTCTGGATCGGCTACCGGGTGTGAGCGCGACTGCAGAGTGTCCCGCGCTGGCTCGGGCGCCGCAGGTCTCGTGGCGCCCGGGCGGACATGCCCCCCACGGCGTTCCGCGCCAGTATCCGCTGCGCGCTCATGTTTTGCCCGTCCGCGCTGAAAGGGAAACGAAAGCTGGGCGACGGCACGATCCGCAGACGGCAGGCCTCGGATCCCCGCAGCGGATACCCCCAGCCCTCGCGGGAGTCAGATCGATCGGGCAAAGGGGACGAGTAGCCCCGCCGTCACTGTTCGGTTCGCGGCCCCGCCTCAGATATCTCTCTTTCCCTGTACGGCAGGCTGCAGCGCGCTGTCAGCCTGCACGATGCGGGGCATCTGCGTCCGCCGAGGGTTCATCGGAGGGCAGCGGTAGCTCGATCCAGAACCGGCTGCCCGCCCCCGGCGTGGATTCGACGCCCACCGAACCACCCATCCGCTCCAGCCCACGGCGCACGATGGCCAGCCCCACCCCAGTTCCTGGGTACGTCTCGATACCGTGAAGCCTCTCGAACACCCCGAAGATCCGCTCGCGGTGTTCCGCCGGAATGCCGATCCCCCGATCTTCGACCCACACCCGGCGCACGCCTCCCCGCGTCTCCGAGCGGATGTGCACAACCGGTTTCTCCCCGGGCTTCACGAACTTGAGCGCATTCGATACCAGATTGCTCAGCACCTGCACCAACACGCGATCGTGCCCCAGAATCCTCCCCAAGGGACGAGCTACGTCCAGCACCGCTTCGGACTTTCGGATGCCCGCTTGGTGTATCGCCAGAACCTCATCCACCACCTCGTCGAGGTCCACTGGGGCCACTTCCACCCGCATTGTGCCGAGCCTGCTGTACTCGAGCAGGTCCTCGATCAACTCATCCATCCTGCGGGCAGCTTCCAGCGATCGCCGCAGATACACCGAGGCCTCCTCACCCAGAATATCGCCGGTTTCCTCCATCGCGGCCTCGGTGAACCCCTGGATAGCCCGAAGGGGCGCGCGCAAGTCATGCGACACAGTCGTCACGAACGATTTGAGATCCTCGTTCGATCTGAGCAGATCTCGCGTGGTCTGTTCGAGCCGGCGGTTCACCGCTCGGAGATCTTCCAGCAGATTCAGCAAAGCCGCGTTGAGACGCTCCAGCTCCGCGGTCTTCTCCGCCAGCTCCCGGCTCCGGTCCGGCTCACAGTTCTGGAAATGGTCCTCGGCGACGCGACGGAACTCCGCACGTTCCAGGGCGAGCGCCAGAAGTCCAGCGGCCTGCTCCAGCCATGCCCGGTCCTCGCTTCCGAATGCGTCCTCGCGGATGGAGAACAGGAGCAACGCGCCGATTGTCCTGCCGCCGCAACCCAGAGGAGCGCAGAAACACCGTCGGCAGCCCCGCTCGAGAACCTGCAGGACCCAGTCGGGAGCTCCTCGGGATCTTTTCCGCGTGTCGAGAACGTAGGGCTTCCTCCCAGGCAGTGCGTACACCCACCAACCGGGCGGGTTGGCCGCAGGTAGCCCCGCGCCTGACATCGAACACTCCGCCAGGGTTTCCACGCGCCCGTCTCGCAGCGAAAAGGCCACAACCCTGCCGGCATCGGCGCGCAGCTCGGCCGCCACTCGTTCGAGGACCCTCGCGGCAATCTCCCTTTCATCCGCGTCGGCCAGGGCAAGCCCCAGCACCTCCTGAAAAGCCGCCGCCTTCCGGATCAGCTCCTCCCGCTCGGACTCGGCCGACGCCAGTCTACGGCGATCCAGGAAAAGCAGCCACACCGGGCTCTCAGGCCCGATCGCCTGCACCACACCTCGCACCTCCGCGGGCAGGGTATCCCCACCAGCCCTTCGCAGCCGTACTCGCAGAGGTTCGGGCTGCGTTCCACCCACAAGCCGTCCCAGCCAGCCGCGGAACTCCTTCCTGTCCGGTCCCGCGATCACTGTTTCCACCGGGCGCCCGACCACTTCCTCTCGGCCTCCCAGAAGGCGGGTGAGAAAAGCATTGATCGAGGCAATCCGCCCTCCGACGACCTCCGCCAGGCCAATGGGCAACGTGTCCCGGAAGAATCGCGCCTGCTCGGCCACATCCTCTTCGGCGGAAGCCTCCGGCGCCGCCCGCCCGAGGAAAGTGTGGACTTCGTCGCCAAGGATCCGCAGCAGAGCCTTCGCTCGGCGGAGAGCAGAGGGGGTTGCTCCTCGGCCCGTGCGGAAGAAAAGCACGATGGCTACCGACGCCCCCTCGGCCTCCGCGAGTCCTATCCCCGTGGCATGAAGGAACCCGGCGCGCCGCAGCGCTTCCGCCAGCGACGTCGTTTGCTCCCCGTGCACGTGGCGGGCCCGCCCGCTTTTCCGCCAGTTCCACTGTTGCGCGAACGTACGGACGAAAGGCTCGAGTCGCGCCCGCTCTTCACCCTCCGTAAGAACCTCGAGCTGGTCCCCACGCCGAAGCACGAGGGCCACAGCGTCGGCCCCGAGCAATTCCCGGCTCAATCTTCCCGCGAGCCGCAGCAGTCGCTCCACTTGCCGCTCCACAGAACTACCTCAGCTGTGCACACAGCCATCTTCGACACAAAGGCCACCCGATTGACGTTCACAGGCGACACGGCACCCGGGGGTGCGACGGGATCAGCTGAAACTGCCCCTCAGTTCCGAAGCACTGCGCCCCCGGCGTCGATCGCGGGAGCCCTACCGAGAGGTGATTCCTCCGGTTGCGTGTCGTGCCCGCTGGAGCGCACGCAGGTTCCTGCCGGTCAGGATCAAAATGCCTGACCCATATCCACGAGTACCGCTCCGAGGGATTCCCCCGGCTTCCGGTCCAGCTTGAGGCCGAAATCGAGCCGCAGCACCCCAATCGGGGTGTTCACGCGAAGGCCGATGCCGCCGACCCACCGAAGACGCGTCAGCCTGAAGGACCTGCGTTCGCTCCACACATTCCCTGCCTCCAGGAAAACAGCCCCGCCGAGAAACCGCCAAAACGGGAAACGGACCTCGAGGAAATTCACGATCAACGACAGTCGGCCGCCGAGGGGGATGTCGTCTTTGGTGCGCGGACCCAGCTCACGCTCCCCGAACCCCCGCACCGTTTTCGATCCTCCGGCAAAGAAACGCTCCTGGATCGGGACCTCCCTGCTCAGCCCGTATTCCTCAACCCAGCCGAACCGAACGGCCGACGACAGGTACGCCCCGGCTCGCCAGGGGCGGTAGCCCCGCCAGTCGATCACCAGTTTGGCGAACTGATTGGTGCCGGGACCACCAAGACCCGCCAGTTCCGCCTGCACGAGAAAATACGTGCCTTTCGTCGGATTGAAAAGGTCGTTGCGAACATCGAAGGCGTAGCTGGCGCTCAGGCTGCGGGTGTTCTTGGCTCGCAGGTCGCCGGGCGGCTGACCGAGGAGGCGGATCCACTTCACCGCCTCTTCCCGAAGGCTCATCCGAAAGATGTGCCTACGCCGCGACTGCGTCCCGAACGTGATACGGAGCCCGCGCAGCTCCGCCTCGTAACTCTTCTCGTTCCGGTGCTCGTAGTACCCGCTGCCGTCCAGGCGCATCGGCGCGCCGAAAACCCACGGGTCGGAATAGGCCAATTCGGCCTTCTGGCGCACGAAACTCACCCGTGCCGACACACCGGCCTTGCGTCCGTCGCCGAACAGGTTGCCGTAGGAAGCTTCCACCGAGGCCCGGAGCCTATCGTACGTACCGAAACCGACGCCGCCCTCGAGCTGGCCGAATTGCAGCTCCGATAAACGAACCACCACCGGACGCAGGCTGCGGGTCGAGTCCTGCAACTCCGGTACGATTTCCACGGAGCGGAAGAGCCCCGTTCGGTAGAGCCGCCGGATCGATTCCCGTATGTCCGATAGCCGAAGGACCTGTCCCTGCCGGAACTGCAGCTCGCGCAACACAGCATGGGGCCGTACCCGGTCGAGTCCCTCCAGGCGGATCTCTCCCACCCGGATCTGGGGTCCCTCCCGGACGGTGAACTCCACCACCGCCAAAGCTTCCTCCCGGTTCAGGCGCACCTCGGGCGAGACCCGCGCCGCCAGATACCCGCGTTCCGCCAGCGCATCCATGATCCGCCGCACGTCCCGGTCGATCCGGGGGGCAATGAGCGGCGCCCCCGGCCGCGTTTCGAGCAGGGTCTGGTAGAAGGAGTCCGGAAACACTTGATTGCCGAAGATCGCCACGTCGCTCACCAGCGTGCGCGGACCTTCGCGAATCGAGATCCACAGGTCCACGCGGTGCTTGGAGGAGTCGTACCTAACACGCTTCAGCCCCACCTCCACGTCCAGAAATCCCTGGTTCCGGTAGAAGGACGTGAGCGTGCGCAGGTCGTCGTCCAGCACGTCCGGGGAGAAACGAGTCTTTCCCAGCAGGAACGGGGGTCTGGTAGCCATCCGGGCCAGGAGGGTGCGCCGACCGAAAGTCTCGTTGCCTTCGATCACCACGCGGCGCACGTACCACCGCCCGTCGCCCGCGTAGGCGGCGGATACCTGCAGGAGCAGCAGGGCAACGAGAAATTGCGCCGGTGGTCTTCTCATTTGAACCTCAACCTGACTCTGAGGTCAATCCCGGCCTGGCCCAGCTCATCCGTCTCGCCGTCCAGGTACAGAAAGGGATTGAGCCGGTAGCTGATTTTGATCCTCTGTTCGTTCGTGTGGCCGACCACGGTCTGGTACGACAGGTTCAACCGTTCGGCGAGACGTTTGGTGATGGTGACACGGGGCGCCCAGCTCTGATTGAGCTGGAAGAGATTGCCGTCAATGGTCACGCTCTCCAAGTTGAGCAGGCGTTCAATTCGCCGCTCGGCCAAGCCGGTCACCTGCTGGCTCGTGATCGCCCGCGCGCGTTCAACCAGGATTTGGCCCAGGCTCGGTTCACCCGGCGACGCCAGTTCGTCCGTCGGTGCGCGGACGCGACCGAGCGTGAGCAGGCTCACGATGTCCGTCTGCGAGAGCGGGGGATCCGACTCGAGCGCCAGAACCGGGTGATCCAGATCGCCGGTGAGCCGGAGCGTCACCCGGTAGGCCGTGGGCGCCTCCACCGGGGAGTAGGGAATGACCTCCGCCACCGCCTCGAAGTCGATCTCCGGGTTCAACCGGAATGGTTCAAATTGGCGGAACACCCCGCGCGTCACCTCGAACTTGCGATCCAGGTACAGAATGTAGCCTTCGACCACCTGAACGACGCCGGTGAAACGCGGCGAAGCAGCCCGTCCCGAAATGGCGATCTCGGCATCCAGGAGGAGCTTGGCCAGATTCATGTCAACCACAAACCGCTCCGGCGCCCGCACCGCCACGTCCAGTTCGAGGCGCTTGAGAAACTCGCTCGGTCGGGATGGCGGCTCCGTGACACCGCGGATCGACTTCACCAGATCCGCAAATCCGAGGTTGCGCAGGAAACGCGTTTCGCCCAGCACCACGTCGCCGCGGAGCCTCGATCCGCCTTCCCCCGAAACGAAGCCGAGTGCCGCCTGTTGCACGCGCACATCGAGCACCTCGGGCACAGCGAAGTGCAGGTCCCGCGCAGTCGTCCGCAGGTCGGCATGCGACAAACCCGACTCATTCACACCCAGCGACCCCACGGCCGAAAAAGTACCGCCGCCCCACGTACCGACCACCCGATCCACGAAGATCGAGTCCTCCCTGAACCGGAGCGACGCGTCCAGCAGGCGGAGGTCCGGACGTAGGTTCCCGAAGGTCAGTCGGGCCGGTCCGAAATCGAGCTCACCCCACAGTCCGGGCCAAGGCCCTCGCCACCGGGCTAACAGCCAGCCGTCGACCCTCCCTTCTTCGATCCGGAATCGCGGCAGGAAAACGTTCGCCGGATCGAGGGGAAAGGCGCGGAAATCCACGCGCAGGCTATCGCGCGAGCCGATCCCTTCCCCTGCCGGGTTGCGCAGTGGAAATGCACCGGCGAGCTGCAGCTCTCCCGACTTCGCCCACACGCGAGCCTCCGTCAGGGCGAAGCGTCGCAGATCGGCTTGGCCGCGCCAGAAGGAACTGTCGAGCTTCTCACCCCTGAACGAGATCGTACCGGTGCGGAGGTCGACGCTGGCGCGCGGTTCCCTCAGCGCCCCCGCCACTCTGACACGCCCTCGCAGATTCCCTACCCGGAGATTCCGCTCCGGCCAGGCGAACTCCACGCCTTCCAGCCACGACGTGCCCGTCTGTTCCCACCCAGAGCCCGTGTCCTGCAGCGCGGTCCAGAGCGTGCACCGACCCCCGAGGCGGAATCTCCCGGCGAACCAGTCCGAAATCGGGGCCAGACCCAGGCTTTCCGCGCGGATTTCCACCTGGGCGGGCCGGTCCCGCGTAGCCAGGGGAACCCACGGCCGACCGGAATCCACCCACAAAGTGCCAACCCACTCGATCGGCTTGCCATCCGGCCTCAGCGTGCCGACTCCCGAGAAAGTCAGGCGACCGGAATCCAGCGCCGCTTGCGCCTGGAGCCACACGGGCCCCAAGTCCCGGTAGCGCGCCTCGTCCACACGTGCCCGGAGCTTCGCTCTCGTCCTCGCCCGTTTTCCACTCAGCTCGAACAGCCCGTCGCCCTGACCGGACAAAAGCGGCACGCCCGGAATCCACGGAAGCACCGCGGCGAGCTGCAGCCCTTCCCAGCCCGCCGACACCGACATTGAGTCCTCGACACGTTGGAACCCCACCCGGAGATGCCCCTGATGTGACCCTGGGTAGAAGTCGGCCGCAGCCCGAGTTCCACCTGGCGTCAGCGAGAGAAAGCCGTACGTCGACAGTCGCAACGTGTCGCGCCACAGTCGGACGTCGCTCCAGCGGAGCGAGTCTCCGAAGAACTGGAACTGTCCCACCAGCGAGTCCGCTCGAAAGCCCCCGTAACCAAGGTCGGTGCAGCTCACGCTCCCACGCACCTGGAGATGCCCGGGCGGTCCAGAGGCCCTGCCTTCCACCCGCACGCGACCCCGCAGGCCACGCAGTCCCAGTTCCGCGGCCAGCCCCGTGAGATCTCCCGAAGCGCGGAAAAAGGAGCTCTCCACTCGCAGGGACCTGGTCGAGCCGCGCAGGCTGGCCCACAGTGTGTCCACACGGGAGCGGGCAAGCACGAGATCCCTGGCACGAACTTCCCCCTGAAACCCGAGATTCTTCGGCCGCCCGAACACCTCCAGTCCAGCAGCAATCCACCCAACCGCCCGTCTCCCGAGAAACGCGAGAAAAGGCACCGAAAGCTCGGATAGATCCGCATTCACGATCCCTCTCAAGTTGAGCCGCGGGTCCAGAATTCCACTGGCTTGGACTGCGTTCGCCCCCCAGAAAAGGCGAGTTTTCCACGCGTTCGAGTCCAGCTCCGTTTCTACCCAAAGATCCGGGAGCGACGTGTCCGCCGCAGAGAGACCTTCAGCCTGCAGCTTCCAGATCAGTTCCCGCGGCAGCAAAGAACGCCGTCCACGCGCCCACAATTCGGAAGTCAACCAGCCGCCGCGTAACGGCCAGCGAAGGCTCGCGTCCCGAAGCAGCGAATCAAGCGCAACCGAGTCTGCGGTCACCTGAACCTCGTACGCACCCAGACGGGGGCTTCCGAGCAGCCGGCGGACGCGCGCGTCGGCCCGCACCTCGACCTTGCCGAACAAAGTCTGGAGGACAACCGAACCCCGCAGTCGATGACCCCGATCGTATCGGGCCAGCACGGCGGCCTGGCGTACTCGGCGGGAAAATAGTCGAAGGTCTCGGAGCTTCAGGTCGGCGTACAGATGAGGCAGCTTCAACGGGCCGTACCAGGAAACCTCCCCCTCGAAGGAGCCCGTTGGACCAAGCTGCGGCAGCACCCGCCTCAGCACGACGATCGGCTCGAACTTGCCTTTCACGTTGGCCGCTAGATTCCACACGCCCTTCCGGCGGAAGGGGATGAAACCGGAGCCCGTCACCTCGGCTCCTTCGCCACGCAGCCGGGCAGCGTCCAGCTGCAAGCCGTAGCGCCCCAGTCCGCCTTTCGCCTCAATCTTCTCCAGTTCCCCCACCCACCACGGGCTCTTCAGGGACGCCCGACCCGTCATCAGCTCGACCAGGAGAGAATCACCGCGCACAAACCGGACCCGGCCGCGTGCCCCCAGCATCTGCGCCCTCAATTCGAGACCCACGTCCACGTACTGGCCGTCCAGATCCCGGAACTCGATTTCCCGTACCTGAACTTTCCATCCGGAGCCCGCCTCCGGCTCGGGCGACTGACTTTTCGGCCTGGCGGGGCGGTAGAAAAATCCCACCCGGCCGTCGCGGTGGCGGACCACAGTGGCGTAGATCTTCTCCAGGCGCACCCTCTTCAGCAATACTGTCCTGCGAAGGAGCGCGGGCAGGAAATAACGAACCCGAATGTGACCGAGCGACAGCACGTCCACCGAGTCGCGCGCCACCACTCCGTACACATCCAGCTTGGACCAGAAGTCGGTACGCACGGTGCCAATTTCCACCGGGACACCGAACACACCACCCAGCACCGCTGCCGCTTGACGTTTGAGCACGTACTGCCCGAGCGGGCTGAGAACGAGAAGGTAAGCGAGAAGCAAGAACACGAGCCCGAGGATCAGAAGGCGGCGGAGCCATTTCAGAGACGTCCGCGCCAGTCTTTCGAATCCGCTGAACATCAATCCGAGTCTCTCGCTAGTCTCAAATCGAACTCGGCGATCACCGGTGCGTGATCACTGGGAGTGGGCTTGCGGCGTCGCCGTGGCCAAAGATCGACACGTACCGTCTTGCAGGCGGGGGCAATTGGAGGAGTAGCGAGCACGTAGTCGATCCGCATGCCGGCGTTCTTCCAGATGGCTCCGCCCCGGTAGTCCCACCACGTGAAGTCGGACCCAGTCGGGTACAATTCTCGGTAGCAGTCAATCAGACCCCAGGCCAGCAGTTCCTCGAACGCCTCACGCTCTTCCGGAAGCACACCGACCATGCCCTCCACCGCCATGGGATCCCACACATCACGGTCGGTACGCGCCACGTTCATGTCGCCCACCACCACAAGCCACTCGGAACTGGCTTCCCGCTCTTCCAGCGCGAGCCGGAGCGCCCGCAGGAACTGCATCTTGTAGACGAACTTCTCCGTTCCGGGCAGATCCCCGTGCGGAACGTACAGGTTCACGATTTCAAGACGACCAAAACGGGCCGTGAGCACCCGCGCCTGCTCATCTTTGAACGACCCCACTCCGCGCTGGGTCCCGTCCGGTTCCCACCGCGAGCAAATGGCCACGCCGTTGTAGCCCGGCTGGCCGTGTACGGCGCAATAGTAGCCGAATTGGCGGAACAGGTCGTGAGGGAATTGGTCGTCAACGACCTTCGTCTCCTGCAAGCACAGGATGTCTGGTTTCAGGCGATGCAACCACTGTTCCAGGATCTCGGCCCTCGCGCGAACCGAATTCACGTTGTACGTAGCGAGCGAAAACTGCTCCGGAAGCGTGCCAGTCCGTGCCATTTGGACTTTCTCCTGTCGGGATTGGCTCATGAGGTCGGTTTCCGACGGGGAGGTTGAAATCCCGGACAGCGTCGCGCCCGACACGAGTGGGAGGAATCCCGTAGAGGGCTTCGAAGACAGGCGGTTGATCAAAGGCACCGGGAACCGGTCCACGAAGTGGGCCGTGCGCGCGGTGAGCCGCGATTTCTTGGGAAGATCGGCCGAGCGCACCCGATCACGCTGCCCCCAGCGAAACCGCCCGTCGGTTGGCGCTCCATCCCTCTGCGGCACCCACGCGGTCAAGAAGCGACCCCTCTTGTGCCGGTGATCTTTTGCGGCGCTCGCGAGGCCAGGTACTCACGCACCTGAAGATACCCCCACCCGTTAGGGAGAAGATCAACGGATCCGTTCGAAGCGTCCCCTGACGTAGCGAATCAGGTTCACCGCGCCGTTCACCCGTCCGCCACCCTTGAAGGTGGTCAACCCGCGAATCCCCTGCACCCCGTCCACGTGTTCCAAGTAACGCTTTACCTCACCCCGGGTGGTAGCCCCTTCGCTCAGGGCTTTCAAGATCAGGGTCATCGCGTCGTATCCGTAGGCCGCCCAGCGATCGGGACTTGCTCCCATTCGCAAGCGGAAATCGTCGCGAAACTGTCGGTACACTGGATCGAATTCGTCCAGGTACCAGTCGCTCACAAAGACCAGGCTGTCCACGTACCGTCCATTGGTGCGCAGCGCTTCGGGGTCGTACCAGTACGAACCCCCGAGCGGGCGAGCGCGAATGTTGAACCGCGCGAACTGGGGAGCCACGTACGGGATGTCTTCCGCGTAAATCGGGAAGAAGATGGCGTCAATGCCGTACACGGGGATGTCCTCGTCGTCCACCAGGTTGTCCGGATCGCCGGGGTCGGCGTGCGCTTTCAGCGTGTCATTCAGCGCACGCCACACGGCTTCCACTTGCTCCCGCGAGGGGAGCTTGCCCGACGTGTCGGCAGCGGCCAGCGTGTCCGCGATGAACCGCAGAAACCCGAGCTTACGGATTTTCTTGAATTGCTTGCTCAGATCCTGGGCGTTTTCGTAGTACCATTCCTGGGCCACCACGGTGCACCCGAGCTCGTCCACGCGGCCGGCGAAGGCGTCCGCCATTTCGATTCCGTACTCATCGGCGGGCGCGAGGATGGCGAAGTTCCGGTAGCCGAGTTCGTTCACGGCGTACTCCGCCAGCACCCTGGCTCGGTGCTCCAGGTCCATGTTCAACTGGAAGACGCAGTTACCGACGGAGGCCACGCCGGTGGTCGTACTCACCGGCACGAGGGTGGGGAGATGTTTGGCCGCAGCGATGGCCCCAATGGCGATGCTCTTGTCGCTCTCCAGTTCACCGATGAGGGCGACCACGCGTTCGTCTTCGGACAATTCCTGGGCCTCTTTGATCGCCCGGAGCAAGCTGCTCTCGGAATCGCGCACCACGAGCTCCACCTTCACCTGCGCGGGCCGATTCCGCATCAGTGCGAACTGCACGCCGCGCAACAGGCTCCTCCCTTCCTCCTGAAAATAGCCGGTCAGCGGCAGAATCACGCCGACGCGCAGGTTGCTGCGTTGCAGCTTCCGCGCGATCTCCAGGAGCTCAGTGGCTCGCGTCCGGATCCGGTCATCACGAGTTTCGGACAGAAGACTTTCCGCGCCGCGGATCACGCCGGTCAGGCGCCCGCGCGACAGCCAGCCCTCGAGCGCGGCCAGGCGCAGGACGTCGATTTCGTGCCCGCCACGCGCCCACCGTTCCAGCCTCGCCACGTCGGATTCATCCCGCCCGGCGAGCAGCGCCGCCAGAGCTCGGAACGCCCGACCGGAGAGGATGGAATCGTCGGAGGCCGCCACACCGAGCAGCCGGGTGATCGCCCCGTCCTCGTTCCCCTGGCGCAGCAAGCAACCCGCCAGAAGGTAGCGCGCGTAGACGGCGTAGCGGCTTCTTGGATAAAGAGACAGAAAAGCGTCGAGGGCCTCGCGAGCTTCGTCGATTCGGTCTGCCAGGTAGAGGGACCGTGCAAACATGATGTGCGCGGCGCTCGCCAGTCGCGACGGCGGTGTCGCTGCTGCGAGCTCTCCGAACAGGCTGGCCGCCCTCTTGTACTGACCCTGCCGAAACAGTTCAACCGCCTGCGAGAACTGCCGATCGGGGGGCTGGGACACGGCCGCCTGCCGACCCTTCGCGAAGGACGCCGATCCAAACGGCGCAACTACGAGCAAAGCGACCAGTGACACGGCGAACGCCCGAACGACCCAGTGACATCGGCGGTGCGTCGTCCCGGAATGTGCGAGAATCCCAGCAAAATTGTGCAACGTGAGACTCCTTCCTTGCCTCGTTTCAACCTTCGCCGGTCTCTGCCTCTCCTCGTAGAGACAGCGCACAATAGCCCGTTCCCCACCTGCGGCAAAATGTACGGCACCGTCGGGAGTATGTCAATAGCTCTTGTGCCCGGCTGACCCCGAACAGGGCCGTCTCCGTCCTGTACTTGGGGTGCGGTGAGATCCGGAGGCGTCCGGGATGGCTGCAAAGGTCCTTCGGCCCCCAGGCACTCCGCTCTCCTCACTCAGGGGTGTCAACCGCGGAGAGAAAGACGCGAACAGCACGGAGTCCCATCCATCTCAGGCCTCGGTGCACCAGAGCACCGAACATACCCGCCCCTTCGCTTGTGGAGCATGGCCAGCGTGGGATTAGCCGCTGCCCCTACGAAACTTGTGAAAGAGTCCCAAACGTGGCAAACCACCGAGGCGCAGAGCACACAGAGACGTCACAGACTGCGGTGAACAGGCAACTGT